>CAKKOZ010000001.1 GCA_919901335.1 Nitrospiria bacterium
TGGTGGACACCATGGAGGTGGATATGAAGAAGCGCTATATGCACTTCTATAATTTTCCGCCGTATTCGGTCGGCGAAGTCAAGCCGATGCGCGGACCGGGCCGCCGCGAAGTCGGTCATGGGATGCTCGCGGAGAAAGCCCTGATACCGGTGCTCCCGAGCAAGGAAGAGTTCCCCTACACAATCCTCCTCGTTTCCGAAGTCTTGGAGTCCAACGGCTCATCTTCGATGGCTTCCACCTGCGGCTCGACGCTCTCTCTCATGGATGCGGGCGTACCGATAAAGTCGCCCGTGGCCGGTATCGCGATGGGCGTGATCACGGGGCATGACGGCTCATACAAGGTGCTTTCCGACATCCAGGGACTGGAAGATCACTACGGCGATATGGATTTCAAGGTGGCCGGAACGAAGGACGGCATCACCGCCATGCAGATGGACGTGAAGATCGACGGCCTGACGCCGGCAGTGCTCAAGGTAGCCATCGCGCAGGCCAAAGAAGGCCGGATGTTCATCATGGACAAGATGCTCGCGATACTGCCCGAGCCGCGCAAGACGATGTCCCCGTACGCTCCGCGCATCATCACGCTCCATATCAATCCGGCGAAGATCCGCGACGTCATCGGCCCCGGCGGCAAGGTGATCAATCAGATCATCGACGAGACAGGAGTCTCCATCGACATCGAGGATGACGGATCGGTATTCATCACGTCGACAGACGAGACGAGCGCCGCGAAAGCCGTCGAATGGATCAACAACATCACGCGCGAAGTGGTGGTCGGCGAACTATTTCAGGCCCGCATCACGCGCATCATGAATTTCGGCGCCTTCGCCGAGGTATTGCCGAATCAGGAAGGACTGATCCATATCTCCGAGCTCGCCGATCATCGCGTGGAAAGCGTCGAGGACGTCGTGCATGTCGGCGATATCGTGCCGGTCATCGTGAAGGAAATCGACAGCCAGGGACGCATCAACCTGTCGCACAAAGACGCGCTTCGCAAGATGAGCGGCCAAGAATAGC
>CAKKOZ010000002.1 GCA_919901335.1 Nitrospiria bacterium
CGCCCGCGGAGCTTCCGGTGATAGGTAATCGCGAAGCGGTGCGCCTCGTCGCGGATGCGCTGCAGGAGATGCGTTGCGGGCGATTCGGGATCCAAGGACACGGAGTCGGGCCGGCCAGGCAGAAACACCCGCTCGAACTTCTCGCCCTTCTCCTTGGCCAGTCCGAGGATGTCGCGATCGGTGAAACCGACGATCCGCATCGCCTCGAGCGCGGCCGAAAGCTGGCCCTTGCCGCCGTCGATCACGATCAGGTCCGGAAGCGGTTCTTCAGCATCTCGGCGGTCATTCGCCCGGGAATACCACCGGACGAGAACCTCCTTCATCATCCCGAAATCGTTCGCGCCCTGGATCGTCCGGATCTTGAATTTCCGGTAGGCCGATTTTTTCGCCCGGTTGTCTTCCCATACCACGCGCGAGCCGACGGCCTGGTCGCCCATGAGGTTCGAGATATCAAACGCCTCGATCCGCAACGGAAGCCGACGGAGACCGAGAATCCGCTGGAGCTCTTGTGATGCCGCCGTGCCGGCCTGACGGATCCGCAAGTGTTCCTCAAGTGAGACGCGGGCATTCTCCTGCGCCAGCGCGATGAGCGGCGCGGTTTTTCCGCGACTCGGCGCGGTCAACCGGACCGGCGCCCCCCGTTTCTCCGACAGCCACCGTTCCAGCAGATCGGACTCAGCCGGTGCAACCGCCGTGACGACCGCCGGCGGGACCAGACCCTCCTTATTGTAAAACTGCTGGATGAATGTGCCGTACAGCTCCTCCTCCAACGCATCGCCAAAACCGGTCATAAAAAAATCCTTCCGGCCGACCATCATCCCGCCGCGGATGAACAGCACCTGAAAATCGAGCGCCTCCCCTCCCCGGGCCGCGGCGATGACATCCAGGTCGGCAAAGTCGGTCGTGGTGATCCGCTGCCGTTCCAGCGTCCGTTCGATGGCCGCCACCTGGTCCCGGAGACGGGCGGCCTCTTCAAAATTCAGACGGGCCGCCTCGATCTCCATCCGGTGCTTCAAGACCTTCCTCAGTTCGTTGTCCTTGCCTTCCAGAAACAGCCGGACTTGCCCCATCATCTCCCGGTAATCTTCGCGGTTCTGATGGCCGGTGCAGGGGGCCAGGCAGCGCTTGATTTCAAACTCGATGCAGGCCCGTTCGGCCGTCCCGTCAATCACAATGGTGCAGTTCGGCAGGGGAAAGAGCCTCCGCAGAAGCCGTAGCGTCTCGCGAAGCGCGTGCGTGGGAACGTACGGACCGTAATAGAGCGCCCCGTCCGGCTTCACCCGACGGACGATCTCCAGCCGCGGGTAGTCGTCCCGGAGCGGCAGACGCAGATAAGGATAGTTTTTGTCATCTCGAAGGACGACATTATATTTTGGACGGTGCTTTTTGATCAGGTTGTTCTCAAGAATAAGCGCCTCGAGTTCGGTGGCCGTGACAAGGCATTCCAGATCCTTGATCTGTGAAACCAGATGCCGGACGCGGGGCGTGAGCGGTGCGCCGGCCTGGAAATACGATCGGACGCGGTCGGAAAGCACCTTGGCCTTGCCGATATAGAGGATGGCCCCCCCGCGGCTTTTCATGAGATAGACACCGGGCTGGGACGGCAGATGGGCCAGTCTTTCTTTCAGATCCATGGCATGGATTATAGTCCCAGCCCCGATCGCAAATCAATTATGTCGAAAGAAACCCTTCCCCCCGTAGGAATTTACCCAGCGAGCACAGCGAGCGAGAGGGGGAGGCTCCATCCGGCTTCGCCGGTGGAGGGGGCGACGTGAGCCCCTACAAATAGAGAATTGATTTTGGATCGCGACTTCCGTATGATGGGTGTTCTTACGACAGGAGGCTAAGCCATGTTTTCCGGTTCGATGGTCGCGATCATCACCCCGTTCAAAAAAGGCAGACTGGATGAAAAAGCCTTTGGAGATCTGATTGAATTTCAGATTGCGGGAGGCACCTCGGGCATCGTGCCGTGCGGGACGACGGGAGAATCGGCGACGCTCAGCCATGAGGAGCACAACCGCGTCATCGAATTGACCGTGAAAATCGTCCGCGGACGCGTCCCCGTCGTGGCCGGGACCGGCTCGAACAGCACCGAGGAGGCCGCGGGACTGACCCGGCACGCCAAAAAGGTCGGTGCGGACGCGGCGCTGTTGATCTGTCCTTACTACAACAAACCGACACAGGAAGGTCTCTACCGGCATTTCAAGGCCATCGCGAAGGCGGTGGACCTGCCGTTGATACCGTATAACATTCCGGGGCGGACGGGCGTCAACATGCTCCCGTCCACTGTGGCACGGCTGGTGGATCCGAAAACCGGCGGGAAGAACATCGTCGCGATCAAGGAATCTTCAGGATCGGTTCAGCAGATCAGCGAAGTGATCCGGCTGTGCGGCGACCGGCTGGCCGTGATCTCGGGCGATGACGCACTGACGCTTCCGATTCTATCCCTGGGCGGATGCGGTGTGATCTCGGTCGCGGCCAATCTCATCCCCAGAGACTGCGCCGAGATGGTGCGAGCTGCCCTCAAGGGTGACTGGGGCAAGGCCCGACGGCTGCATTTCGGGATGTCTCCCCTTGTGGACGCGCTGTTCGTTGAGACGAACCCGATTCCGGTCAAGACGGCGCTGGGGTGGATGGGGAAATGCTCGGATGAAGTCCGCCTGCCGCTCTGCCCCATGTCCGAAACGAGCCAGGCCGTGCTGAAGGAGACGATGAAAGAGTACGGGCTGATATAGTCCATCAGCGGGTGGCTGGAGGCGGGGCGCCCCTATAACGAATTGGAAGACGAATCCATGATCAACGTGATTGTAACAGGCGCCTCCGGGAAAATAGGCGGGCGGATCATCAGTCTGATGCAGGACAAGGCGGCCGGCCTTCGGTTGGCCGCGGCGGTCGATAAAAAGGGACTGCCGGCCGTCGGACGCGATGCGGGGGAAATCGCCGGATGCGGACATCTTGGAATCCCGATCGTGCACCCGATCAACATCGCCCTGCCGCTTGGCGACGTCGTGATTGATTTCACCGAGCCGTCCGGCACAATGGAAATCCTGCCGGAAGTGGCCAAGGCCAAGAAGGCGATCGTGATCGGCACGACCGGTTTCTCAAAGAGGGAGACCGACCGGGTCCGCGACTTCGCAAAGCGGATCCCGTGCGTCCTGTCGCCGAACATGAGCGTGGGCGTCAATCTGGTCTTCAAGCTCCTGGCCGACGCGGCCCGCGTGACCGGCGACGATTACGATATCGAGATCGTCGAGGTGCATCATCGCTTCAAGAAGGACGCGCCCAGCGGCACCGCCCTCAAGATGGCCCAGGTCGTGGCCGAGGCGCTCAAGCGCGATCTGGACAAGGTCGGCGTCTATGCCCGAAAAGGCGTGATCGGCGAGCGGAAGAAATTCGAGATCGGCATCCAGTCGCTCCGCGCCGGCGATGTGGTGGGTGAGCATACCGTGATCTTCGCCGGGCCGGGTGAGCGCATCGAAATCACCCACCGCGCGCACAGCCGCGACAATTTCGCGCGCGGAGCCCTTTTGGCCGCGCGATGGATTGTGGGCCGTCCGCCGGGCTTATACGATATGATGGACGTCTTAGGGCTTAAATAATCCGTGAAATTCGTTCGATTTCAATACAACGACACGATCACCTACGGTCTCCTCGAAAACGGGACCGTCCGACCGGTCGAAGGAGATCCCTTTTCAGAATATAAGCCGACCGGAAAAGGAATCCCGATGAACTCGGTCCGGCTTCTCGCCCCGTGCGAACCTTCCAAGATCGTGGCGGTCGGGGTTAATTACAGGGACCACGCGGCCGAGTTCAAGAAGGAGCTGCCCAAAGAACCGCTGCTGTTTTTAAAACCGTCCACGGCCGTTCTGGACCCTATGGAACCGATCCGTCTTCCCACGCGATCGCGCCGCGTGGATTACGAGGCCGAGCTGGCCGTCGTAATCAAAAAACGGGCCGTCAAAATCAGTCCGGAAGAGGCACCGGAGTTCGTTTTGGGCTACACCTGCATCAACGACGTCACGGCCCGGGACCTCCAGAAGGAAGACGGCCAGTGGACCCGCGCAAAGGGCTTTGATACGTTTGCACCGCTCGGCCCATGGATCGTGACCGATCTGGACCCGGGCCGTTTAAAAATCGAAAGCTATCTGAACGGCGAGCGGCGACAGTCGGCAAGCACCGCACAGTTGATCTTTAATGTGCCGGCCCTGGTGAGCTTCATTTCGCAGGTGATGACACTGCTCCCCGGCGATGTGATCGCGACCGGAACGCCGGCCGGTGTCGGCGCCATGAAGTCCGGCGACCGGATCGAGATCGTGATCGACGGCATCGGCCGGCTCGCGAACCCCGTGCAATAAACGAATCGAAAGGAGCCGTTCTCTCTCCATGCCGAAACCCAAGCTTGCGGATCGAATCAAAAACCTTCCCCCGTATCTCTTTGCGGCGATTGATCAACTCAAACAAAAGGCGCTGGCCAAGGGAGTGGATCTCATCAATCTCGGGATCGGCGACCCGGATCTCCCAACGCCGGAGCCGATCATCCGACGGCTTCAACAGGCGGCCGAGAATCCCAGAAACCACCAGTATCCCTCCTACGAAGGGATGCTCACCTTTCGCGAGGCGGCCGCGGACTGGTACCGGCGGCGGTTCGGCGTCCGGCTCGATCCCAGGACGGAGGTGCTGACACTGATCGGCTCGAAAGAAGGCATCGGCCATGCGCCGCTGGCCTTCATCAACCCCGGCGATGTCGCGCTGATCCCCGATCCGGGTTATCCGGTCTACCCCGCCGCCACGCTGTTCGCCGGCGGACGGTCTCACTTCATGCCGCTCAAAAAGGAAAACCATTTTCTGCCGGAGTTCGACCGCATCCCGAAATCGGTCCTGAAAAAAGCGCGGCTGCTCTTTATCAATTATCCGAACAACCCGACCTCGGCCACGGCCGGAAAAGAATTTTTTAAAGAGGTGGTCCGGTTCGCCCGCCGGCACACGCTGATCGTCTGTCACGACAATGCCTATTCCGAGATCTATTTCGACGGCGAGCGGCCGATGAGTTTTTTGGAGCTGGACGGGGCCAGGGACGTGGGGGTCGAGTTCCATTCGCTCTCGAAAACCTTCAATATGACCGGATGGCGGATCGGCTTCGCCGTTGGAAATCCGCAGATCTTGTCCGCGCTGGGCAAGGTCAAGAGCAACCTCGACTCCGGCGTGTTTCAGGCCGTGCAGGAGGCCGGTATCGAGGCCTTGAACTTGAAGGACCCGGTGACGGACGGGATACGGAAGGTGTACCAGGAACGGAGGGACACATTGATCTCGGGGCTCCTGGGTCTCGGTTTGTCGGTGGAACCGCCCAAGGCGACGTTCTATGTCTGGGTCAGCGTTCCGAAAAACTTCACCGCGATGACGTTCACGACGCACCTCCTGGACAAAGCCGGCATCGTCACCACGCCCGGCTCGGGCTTCGGAAAGTCTGGGGAGGGATATATCCGGATGGCGCTGACGGTGCCGAACGACCGGCTCATGGAAGCGGTCAGCCGGATGGAACGGCTGCTGTCATGACGGAACCCACGACCGTCGCCATCGGGATCGGCTCGAATATGGGCGACCGCCAGGCCTACTGCGAAGAGGCCGTCCGTCTGATCTCCAACTTTTCCAAGACATCGCTCCTCGCAGTCTCATCCCTGTACGAAACCGCGCCTCTGGAGATGATCGACCAGGACGGGTTCATCAACTGCGTCGCGGCCGTCCGGACAGCCCTTTCTCCCCGGGAGCTTCTCCGGGCCTGCCAGGAAGTGGAGCAATCCCTCGGCCGAAAGCGGAGCGTCCGTTTCGGACCGAGGACGATTGATCTGGACATCCTCTTTTACGGCGACCAAATTATTCATGAAACCGACTTGACGATCCCGCATTCCCGGGCGCACGAGCGGCGGTTTGTCCTGGAGCCGCTGGCCGAGATCGCGCCGATGCTGGAACATCCGGTGCTTCGAAAAACCGCTTTGCAGATCCTCCAGGGGATGCGGAACCACCAGGAGGTCCGGCGCCTGGCGCCGTTTCCTGTCAACCCGAAGGCCGGGGGATGACGGTCAAGGGCCCGAAATATCTGGTGATCGAGGGACCGATCGGCGTTGGTAAAACCAGCCTGGCGAGGCTCCTGGCCCGAGAGATGGACGCACGGATTGTTCTGGAGCGCGCGGAGGACAACCCGTTTCTGAAGGAATTTTACAAAGACCCAAAGCGCTTCGCGTTCCAGACCCAGATCTTCTTCCTCCTCTCGCGTTACCGGCAGTTACAGGAATTGTCGCAGATGGACCTGTTCGAACGGACGACGGTCACGGACTACTTTTTCCCAAAAGACCGCATCTTCGCCTCGATCAATCTGGAGGCCAGCGAACTGGCGCTCTACCAGCAGATCTATTTCCTTTTGAACCCCACGATTCCGACGCCGGATCTGGTCGTCTACCTTCAGGCCGGCCCCGAGGTTTTGATGGACCGCGTCCGTCGTCGCGGCTTGGACTATGAAAAACCGCTGACCCCCGATTATCTCGAAACCTTGAACCAGGCCTACAACGACTTTTTTTTCCAGTACACCGACTCCCCGCTTCTGGTCGTCCAGACCTCCGAGATCGATTTCGTCAACCGGCGGGCCGACCTCGACGATCTTCTCCACCAGATCAGGCAGATGAAGAAGGGCACGCAGTATTACGTGCCGAAGAAGTAAATCCATTTACATCAAACTTCACTCCTCATGAAAATCATTAAAAGCATCCGACAAATGCAGTCATGGGCCGAACAGCGGCGGGGCCGTGGAAAAACAATCGGCTTTGTTCCGACGATGGGGGCGCTGCATGAAGGGCATCACTCGCTGATGCGTGCGGCGCGACGGCGGTGTGACGCGGTCGTCGTGAGCATCTTCGTCAACCCCGCCCAGTTCGGGCCGAACGAAGATTACGCCCGCTATCCACGGGACGCCAAAGGCGATGCCGCGCTTTGCCGTCTTGAAAAAGTGGATATTCTCTTCATGCCGACGGCCGAAGCGATTTATCCCGAAGGCCACCAGACGACGATATCGGTCAAACCGCTTGGCGATGGCCTTGAAGGAGCCTTTCGGCCAAACCATTTCTCCGGCGTCGCCGCGGTCGTGGCCAAGCTGTTTCAGATCGTAAAGCCCCAGATGGCCTTCTTTGGACAGAAGGATTATCAGCAGACCGTTGTGATCAGGCGGCTCGTTCAGGATCTGCATTTTCCGGTCAAGATCATCGTCTGCCCGACCGTCCGGGAGAAAGACGGTCTCGCGATGAGCTCGCGCAACCGCTATTTATCGAGCGAAGGACGGCGGGCGGCCCGGGTCCTGTTCAAGGCGATGCAACTCGGAAGGGATCAAATCAGAGAGGGAAAGCGAAATGCGGCGGCCGTACGAAACGAAATGACGCGGTGGATCCGACAGGAACCTCTGGCCAAGATCGACTACGTCGCGATCACCCATCCCGAAACGCTCGAAGAAGTTTTGCATATCAAAGGCCCGGTCGTGCTGCTACTGGCCGTTCGAATCGGCAAGACCCGTCTGATTGATAATCTGTTGCTCAAACACTGAAACAACTCCGGCCCCATTATTCCGAGGGGCTTTTCAAGGTCGTCAGCTCAATCTGCACCGCGCTCGTCCCGTCCCCCATCAAAATCTGTCCTTCCTGGATGGTGCATTGCAGCTTCATGTCGCGTTGCGCGAGCTTTGCCAGTGCGCGGCTCCCGTCCGGGGACAGATTCATCACGGTTAGATTATCCAACCGCTCGAGCCTGGCCCGGTTCTGCTCCCACCACGGGTCGGCGGCACGGCCGCCATAGGTATAGATGACGACCTGTTTGGCGCGGCCGCAGGCCTGGCGAATGCTTTTCTCGTCGCGAAGGCCCACTTCGATCCAGAGATCGATGACGCCGGTCAAATCCTTCTTCCAGAGATCGGGCTCGTCTTCGGTGCTCAGCCCACGGCCAAACGAAAGGGCTTCGTGCGCGTGCAGAGAAAACGCCAGCAGGCGCACCATCATTCGCTCGTCGGTTTCGGATGGGTGGCGCGCAAGCGTGAGCGCATGGTCCTGATAGTAGTGGCGGTCCACGTCGGCGATCTGCAGTGCGACTTTAAAAATGGTGGCGTTAGAGGCCATGGCCGCGGGTGATCAAAGCGGCGCGGTCCCCACCCGCGCGAAGCCGCTCCACCCTCTCATGAATCGTCGTACTCACCGAGTCCTTGCCTCCGATTGCCGTGGAACACAAGCCATCCCCGCCCCCACCCATCCGTCCCCGCACGCGAGGATGGAGCGGGGCCTATCTTTATTCAGGCCCGATTCGGCCCAATGATAATATACCATTACCTGGCCTACCCATTATATAGTAATCCTACAACGGTCCGAGGAGCCTTCGTGATCCTTTCTTTCGGCGACAGGACGACAGAAGACATCTTCAACGGTGTGGGCTCCAAACATGCACGGGCCTTTCAGGCCATTCTCAAAATCGCTCGCCGAAAGTTCGACATGGTCAATATGGCGCCACGACTCGATGATCTCCTGTCTCCGCCGAATAACCGACTGGAGTTGCTCAAGGGCGACCTCAAAGGATTCTACAGCATTCGGATCCATGATCAATATCGGATCATCTTCAAGTGGCAAAATGGAAATGCCCATGAGGTTCGGATTGCAGATTATCACTGAAGGAGAATAACCATGTTGCCCACACATCGTCCGCCGACACACCCCGGCGAGGTTTTACAGGAGGAATTTCTAAAACCTCTCGAAATCTCACAATCCGAGTTGGCGCGCCACCTGGGCTGCGACGCCAAGGATATTAACCGGATCATCAAAGGCCATGTCGGTCTATCCGCCGCCATGGCTTGGAGACTGGCCGATGTGTTCCGCACAAGTCCGGAGTTTTGGATGAATCTTCAGAACAACTACACGTTGTGGAAGCAGCGCCCCCGACGGCGATTTTCGCCTCTCGTCAAAGCGGGATAAGATAACCCACCCGCCACCGCGCGCGAGGGTGGAGCGGAACCCGCCGGGAATTACGTATGGTGTCCCCGGGATTACGGCGCCGGACGATACAGACCCGAACTTTGAAATCAGCTTCCAACAAAATCAAGCGATTACCTTCCAAAAGGTGACAGGCACCTTTCATTGAAATGCCACGATCACGCCGGGTTTGCCTTGGACGACTCGGACGACACTGCGTCGCCGACGCGGTGGCGGCAGTAGGGGCAGACGATCCATTCCGGCTGAAGCGGCTTGCCGCAGGCATGGCAGTGATGGGTGACCGCATGAGCGCAATACGGACAGATCTGAAAATCAATATGGATGGCCTTCCCGCATTTCACGCAGAAGGTTTGTAAATCCTCGCGGACCTCGATCACGCGCAGCAGTTCCTCGATCGTCGTGATGCCGTCCCTGACTTTGTTCAGGCCGTCCTCCCCCAACGAGATCATCTTCGAGGCCAGCGCGGTGGAGCGCAGATCGTGTTCGGCCGCGCCGGTCGCGATGAGATCTCTCAACCGCAGGGTCATTTCCAGCACCTCATACAGCCCGGTCCGGCCTTGGTAGCCGAGATCGTTGCAGTAGGCACAGCCCTTGCCGTAATAGAAAGGCACATTCTTTATCGAATCCACGGGAATCTTCAAGCTCACCAGGCTTTCCATCGGAGGAGGCATCACGGTCTTGCACCGCGGACAGACGCATCGGACCAGGCGCTGGGCGATGACGCCCATCACCAGCGAGGCCACGAGATAGCGCGGAACGCCGAGGTCGACCAGACGCGTGATCGTGGAGGGCGCGTCATTCGTGTGAACCGTTGAGAATACCAGATGGCCCGTCATGGCGGCCCGGAAGGCGATCTCGGCCGTCTCCAGATCCCGGATCTCGCCGATCAGGATCACATTCGGATCCTGCCGCAGTATGGATCGCAGGCAGCCGGCGAAGGTCAGCCCGATGGCCGTGTTGATCTGGACCTGATTGATCCCGTCCAGGCTATACTCGATCGGGTCCTCCACCGTCACAATGTTTGTCACCTCGTCCCGCATCGCATGGATCATGGAATAGAGCGTCGTCGTCTTTCCGCTGCCGGTCGGGCCGGTGACCAGAATGATGCCCTGCTTGCGCCGCATCAGCGAGCGAACCTGCGACAGATTGTGAGGCGAGATCCCCAACGTATCGAGCGAGACCACCATCCGTCCCTGGTCTAACACGCGGATCACCATCTTCTCCCCGTACTGGGTCGGAAGGGTGGAGAGCCGGAGGTCGATCTCCCGGCTGTCCGACCGCACGCGCACCGCGCCGTCCTGCGGCATCCGCCGCTCGGCAATGTCCAGTTTACCGAGAATCTTCATCCGGGAAATCAGGGCCCCCTGGATCCATTTGGGCAGTCGGAGGTCTTCTTTAAGCAGGCCGTCGATCCGGTACCGCACCCGGAAATCGCGCTGAGTGGGCTCGATATGAATATCGCTGGCCCGCCGCCGGATGGCCTTGGTCATGATCAGGTTGGCCAGGCGGATGACCGGGGCCAGGCGGCTTCGCTCCTCCAACGATTGGGCATCCGCCGCGGTGGGACTGATTTCCGGGATAATCTGGAGAAGGGCTTCGTCATAGTCCTGGGCCGTTTCCTGAACGATGCTCTCGACCGAGGCGTTCAGATTATAGTACCGCTCGATCGCCTCCAGTATGTCTTTGCGCGTCGCCGTGACCGGCTGGATACGGAAACCGCTGGCGAAACCCAGATCCCGCAGGCATTCACAGTCGAGCGGATCGACCATGGCAACGGTCAGCGTCCTATGTTCCAACGAAACGGGGATGGCGCATTGTTTCTTGGCCAGCGTCTCCGGAATCGCCATGACGACGGCGGGATCCAGCGCCGTGGAACTAAGATCCACAAAGGGATACTCAAGCTGAGCGGACATGGGTCACCTTTGGAATATTTTTTTTAGATTGGCCGCCTCGGCGGCCGCCATGTCCCATCCCCACGGCACGGGTTGCGTGATACCGTCCGCATAGGTCCGGATCGTCCACCGGTCCCCGTCCGTTTGAAATATCACGGCCCCATCCCGGTCCGTCCGATAGATCCGCGCGCCCAGCGCGTCATATGCGGCCAGCGTTTCAGGGGAAGGGTGACGGTAGGGATTGTTCGCTCCGACGGATATCACGGCCACGGAGGGGGCCACCCGGGACAGAAAATCGGGATCGATCGAGCTGCGGCTCCCATGATGCGGGACCTTCAGGACCGTGGATTTGAGACGATCCCCCCAACGGAGGAGCGCCCGCTCCGCCGGCCGTTCGATATCCCCGGTAAACAGGACGGATTTCTGTCCATACTCGATCCGGATCACCAGGGACCGATTATTATCGGAGGTGAACGCATCCGAGCCGCCCGGGTGAAGCGGCACGATCCGGACGCCGGCCCGCTCCAACGGAGGATCGTCACCCGTCATCCGCTTTTCCATGATCGCCTTTTCTAAAACGATGTCGCGGAACCGTTCATAAAAAACAGCATCTTTTTCAAATCCATTGGTCCAGAGCTCGCCGATTCGGAATTTCCTTGCGATGTAGCTCAACCCTCCCATGTGATCCATCTGGGGATGGCTGGCCACCAGATAGTCGATGCTCCAACGGCCGGTGTTCCACAGATAAGGCGCAACGGCCAGACGCCCCGAATCTAAATTCCCATACGCGCCGCCGCCGTCGATCAGCATCGTTTTTCCGTCCGGCATCTCAATCCATGCGGCATCCCCCTGTCCGACATCGAGGAAGGTGATCCGGAGACGCCCGTCCGCATGAAAAACCGGCCATCGCACGATCCAGACCAGCGTGACCAGAAGACACAAACCGATGGCGATCCCCTTCCGGGCCCGGGACCCCTTGAAGATCAACACCGCAAGACCCGTGAGGTAAACAACCGTGATCACCTCCACCGGGGGCGACGGAACATGCACCTCGGATGCCGGGAATCGGGCGAACCACTCGACCATCGAAAAAAGTCCGCGCGCGAGCCCATCGTTCAATCCCGCCAGCGGCAGTATCGTCCGATCGAAAAGGACCGCCCCGACCGAACAAGCCAACCCCAGCGGAACGATCACCATTCCGACAAAAGGAACAATGATCGGATTGGACAGGAAACCGACCCAGCTGATCTGATTAAAATAGAAGGCCGTCAACGGCAACGTCGCCGCCCCGGCCGCAACCGTCATTCCCAAATAAGCCCGCAGCTTTCCCATCCTCCGTACCGTCCAGGACGTGTCACGTTCTGAGTTGAATGGCGGTTCGTCCCGGGGAGAAACCGCGTTCGCCCCGAGCATCGCCATCGCCAGGACCGCGATGAAGGAGAGTTGAAACGAGATCGAGAAGACGGCGTTAGGATCCCACAGAACAATGAGAAGGGCCGCAACGGCCAGGGCGTTCAGCGGATCATCGGCGCGTTGGAACCAGACGGCGGCCAGATAGACGAGGATCATGATCAGGGAACGAACCGTCGCGACCTGTGCGCCGGCCAAGAGTGTGTAGAAAACGACCGGAACGAGCGTGATCAAGACGCTGAGCCGCGTGACGGTGACTCGCCGGCTTAAAAATAAAAGCCACCGGGCGGGCATCCACCTCAAGATCCGGCCGGACAGGTAAAACACCACGAACGCAACCATCGCCAGATGGGAACCTGAGATCGAGAGGAGGTGAGTTGTTCCGGAAATCATAAAGGCCTCACGGATCTCGGGACTCAACGAACCGGTCTCGCCGATCAACATGGCTTGTAGAATGGCGGACGAAACGGGAGAAAGAGAGCCGTCTAATTGTTGCCGGATCTGCTCTCTCCAGACATAGATCCGGCGCAGCGGAGCGAAGCCGCCGACCGCCAACCGGGTCAACGCCTCGGGGCGGCGGACCCCCGCCAATGCGCGGATTCCCTCCCGCCGCAGGGTCGCGGCATAATCAAAACCTCCGGGATTGCGCAGCCCCAGAATCGGACGGAGCCGTGTTTCAATAGAAATGAGATCACCGTACTCACTATCCGGGACAAAATCGCGGACCGTGATCTGCAGCCTCCCGCTCACGGGATAGTCTCGACCCTCCAGCGTCACGGAGCGGGCTTTAAGAAGGATACGTGTGCTCTCCGGTCCGTGCCGGAGAGGCTCATCGACGACGCCGATAAGCCGGATCGGCTCCCGCGTCGCAAATCGGGCCAGATCATCGGCCGAAACAGACTGCGCGGCGATCTGGAACCGAAGGATTCCCAAAAGGACCAGGCCGGCGACAAGAAGGAAAAAACCTGCCGGTCTCCGTTGTCGCTGATAAGCGACAAGGCCCCATACGATTGCAATGGCCGCAAAACCGAGGAGGGTCAAAGGAAAGTAGATAAAGGTCTGACTCAGGACAAGACCTGACAAACAACAAACCGCCGCCCATACCATGGGTCGTTCCATCGGATCGGCCCCCCATTCAATAACAATTGGCAATAGGGTACAGCAAGGAGCATGCCAACGAATACGAGCGGCGATTGGTATTGCGGAATGCCTACCCGTTCAGGGTGACGGCGACGGAGCAGTCAGTTTGGTTCATTAATCTATGAACGGAAAAACCTATAGGCAGTTACCAGCGAGCAAAACGAGCGAGAGGGGGAGGCAACTATCGCACTCCGCAAACTCTTCGAATTTGCTTCGCGCTGCGGGTGAACCGCAGCTTGACCCGGCTTTGCCGGTGAGCGAGGATCAGGCTTCGCCTGTCCGAACGCGGGGTCTGGGGGCATCGGAGCATCTGCCAAAGGCAGAGCGCACGGCCCCCCCCAGATAGAATCGGGGGCGACGTAAGCCCCTATCAGACAGGCTCCCCGAAATCTTTCGGGTTCAGTCTTTCAAGCCAGGTATCCAGGCTGTCCCCGGACTTTTGCTTCAAGACTTCGTCCGTGGTGTAAATCGGCACATGGGTGCGGAGCGCGAGGGCGATCGCATCGCTGGGGCGGGAATCAATGCTCAGCAGGCTGCCGCCGGATTCGACATAGATCAGGGCGTAGTAGGTATTGTTCTCAATCTCCGTGATGATCACCTTCTGGACCCGGAGCCCGAGATGCTCCATCATGCTTTTTAGAAGGTCATGCGTCATCGGCCGGGTGGGGAAAATCCCTTCCAGCGCCAGCTTGATCGCGCTTCCCTCAACCGCTCCGACCCAGATCGGCAGGACCTCTTCGCCGTTTTCGGCCCGCAACAGCACCACCTGGGTCTCGGTCTTGGGATCGGTCAAAACCCCCTGGACGCTTAACTTAATGTCCATTAAGATGAATTCCCTCTCTACCCGATTTACGCATCGTGTTTTCCGAAGTCCTCCGGGCGAAGGTTATCCAGCCACCGGTCGAGTTCCTCGGTGCTGTGCTTCTGGATCACGGCGTCGGTCGCAAAAATAGGGGCGTCCACCCGTAGGGCCAGCGCGATCGCATCGCTGGGGCGGGAATCCATTGTATACTCCGAGTCCTTGTAAGAAACATGAATCTTCGCAAAATAGGTGTTGTCCTTCAAATCCGTGATGACGACGCTGATCACCTTGGCATTATTGATCTCCAGAATATTCTTCATCAGGTCATGGGTCATCGGCCGGGGGGTAAAAACGCCTTCCAACGCAAAACTGATCGCCCCCGCCTCCGGTTTTCCGATCCAGATCGGCAAGACTTCCTTCTCCTGCTCGTCCCGGAGAATAATAATGAAGGCATTATTGAACGGGTCATACATCAGCCCTCTGACTTTCATCTGCAGCACGGTTTCGCCCTCGTGAGGATCGATGGTGGCGGAATGACTTGCCGGACTGACGGCATGGAACAGAGGCCGGCAACTGTCGGCTATAGTATAATAACAAGCCGCTTATTTCAAGACGTTTTTACGGCCGTTCTCCCGTAAAGCATTCTCATCTTTTTTATGGATTATCCGACCGTTGCGATTC
>CAKKOZ010000003.1:0-3660 GCA_919901335.1 Nitrospiria bacterium
CCGCGTGTTACGGTGTTACATACAATTAGTAACTTAGGGTGATTCGCATGCAATTTAAGACATTTGGAGAATGGCTTCGGCACCAGCGGCTGCAGCGGGAAATAAGCCCGTTCAAGATGGCCGAAGCGCTGGGTTACAAACGCGTTTCGGCTATTTATAATTTTGAATACGGCATCGCTCCGCTGCCGATTACAAAGTGGCGGGCCATGGCCGTCGTGCTTCAACTCTCGATGGACGAATTCTTGAAAATCATGGAGCCGTTTTCACCGGATAAGGTGACCGAATTCCAGTTGATTCGCGGGACGGCCGTTCCATCCGACGGCGCCCTGAACGGAAGGGCCGCTGACAGTGATGAAGAATCCCTGACCGTCATTGCGCCGACCTCCGTGTTCGTGGCGGATGACCATTTAAGGGCCTATGGATCGGAGGATGCCGAGACGGTGCTGGTGACCCGGGAAACTGGAGAAGATTCCCTTCGCCTGGCGATCGATCAACTCCGTCGTCACCGAGGAACGAGGTTGGGGTGGTTGCAGGTGATCGAGGGAGTTCCGTTTCCGTCCGCCGCTGCCGTCTCCGCGTTGAAAAAGGTCAAAACGGTTTGTGTCCTTGAACTCGAGAATGAACAAGAACCACCGGCGTCATTGGCCGCCCCATTGAAAGCAGCCTTTCTGGATGCACTGACCGGCGCGGAAGGCTATCCTGAGATTCATCGTGTGCCCAAAATTTTTTCGGTGATGATCCAGCCTCCCCTGGAAGAATGGGCGGCGCATGGGATCGAAGATATCCTCCGCCATTGTCAGGAAAACGGCCGCCGGAGGCACCTGACCGTAAAAATGGAACGGCCCGTTTCAGTTCCGACAAAAAGACGTTGACAAAGGCAGCGATCGGCGGTTATAAGAATAGACACGCAGAACACATGGAGAAAGGGCGATTCATGGAGAAGGAAAAGTATCGAGTTGTCACAGGGCCCGAGGCCTATTTCGTGCCGTCCGCTGCACGGATGGGCATCGTGCTTCCGGAGCCGGGAGAGGCCCATATCGAGGGGACCATCGTTCCGGAAGAAGAGGCGATGGAGTTTGCGGCCCGCAAGTTGATCGAGGCGAAGAACCCGACGATTCACCCCGGACCGCTTGTGCTTTGGAATTGGAATGAAAAGGCGGCCAAGAAGGCGAAGGCGATCAAAATCCTGGCCGATGCGATTCCGGCGCGGATGATCCCGATGGCCGACTACCGGCCCAAATATCCTAAGATCAACCCTGAAGTTGAGATCAACCCCAATCACCCGAACCTTACGATCTGGCATAACAAAGAAGATGTCTGTCTGTTTGTGGGGGTGCACTGTCATATGGCCAACCTTTCACTGAAAATTATCCGGGGCGGGACCAGCTGCTTTACCATGGCGATGTGCGCACAGGCCGGTCATGAGGACGCCATGCTCTCATTTCGGGACGCCACGGCCGAGAAAATCTTGAGGTTGGCGGAGTGGGTCAGTAAGTTAAAAGGGGCCCCGTATGTCCGACCCGCCGAGAAGGAATCGGGGAATGGCGCCGGACGGAAGAGCGGCGAAGTTTTTGTAAAATAAAATCATCGGATGGAGGAGGCTTGAAATGGCAAACGAACTGTCTGAAACACAGAAGATCCAGATCGGGAAACAGAACAAGAAGGGTCAAACCTACACCGACCCCAACCATCTTTTCTTTAAAGCCCCGCGTACGGCAGCCTTCTATACCGGCAGCGAAGTGATCAAAGAGGCCATCCGACGAGCCAATGTGGATGTGATGGTGGCCTATCCCATTACACCCCAGAGCGAAGCGGCCGCCCTAATCGGGGAACTCTATGCGGAAGGCTATATCGGCGACTATATGCGCGGCGAAAGCGAGTTTGCAGTGATGAGCCAGTGCGCCGGGGCCGCGTTCGGCGGGGCCCGGGTCTTTACGACCACGGCCGGACCGGGAACAATGCGGGCCATGGAAAATTTCCCCATGTGGGTGGGGTCCCGATTGCCGATTCAGATGATCGTGACCTGTCGGGGTATCAACTCGCCCCTGAGCATTCAACCGGACACCCTTGAGATGTACTTCCTTCTGGGAACCGGAATGCTGGTGTGGCATGCCGAGACGGCCCAGGACTTTTTTGACTGGATGTTGATGGGTTTTATCGTTTCAGAGCAGCCGGATGTTCATCTGCCCCTCGCGCTCTGCTGCGACGGGTTTTTCGTGACCCATACGAAGGACACCGTGATGCTCACACCTTCGGAGATGTGTCTTCCGTCCTATGATCCCTATCGCTCGCCGGTTGTCTGCATGGATATGGAATCCCCGCCCGTTCGCATGATGCGGGATCCGTTCGTGATGAAGTCCAACTACATCAGTTATATGACGCATGCCTCGTGGCAGGAGGAAACCCGTGCGGCCTGTGAACGGTCCCGGAAGCACACGATTCCGTTGATCGGCGGCTTGATCGAAACTGAAAATGTGGATGCCGAGATTCTGATCGTGGCGTCAGGCACGGCCGTCTCTCAGGGACGCGAGGCGATTCGCCTGCTGGAGGATGAGGGGCTTCGGGTGGGGTTGGTGAAGATTAAGAGCCTGCGGCCTTTTCCCTTTGAAGAACTCCGAGAGGCTACCAAGAATGCCAAGCACATCTTCGTGCCGGAGTTCAATGTCATCGGCTGGCTGGCGACAGAGCTGAAGGCCGCCCTTCCGGATAATCATCGAATCGTCGCAGGCCCCCATGTGGCGGGCGGTATGACGATGCCGGCCGAAGTGATCGCGGAAGAGATACAGAAAACCCTGGGCCGGCGCGTGGCGACCATGGCGGCGCGGGGAAGTTGATTCAGAAGCCATTCAGATAGAGGAGAACGATCATGAGCAAAGAGAAGATTCAGATCTGTCCGGAATTTTCCGACATCATGCCCCCGGAGTATCGCGACCTGGTGGAGCAATCCACGTACGGAAACGAAGACCGCGGATGGAAGGATATCGGTAACAGCAAGGAACTGATCGAGGCCCATTCCCTGTGTGCGGGCTGTCCGGAGTCGATGGCCTTCCGATACATCCTCGCCTCCCTTCCCAATCCGGAAGACACGGTGATGGTCGGCTCGACCGGCTGTACCAGCCTCGTCTTCCCCATGGTCGCCGTGCATAATATTCACTCTCTTTTCGGGAACCAGAATGCGGTTGCCAGTGGTCTTAAGCGGGCCCTCACCGTTCGGTTTCCGGACCGGATCAAGGACGTGGTCGTGCTGGCCGGTGACGGGGCGACGGTGGATATCGGTCTGGACATGACGTTGCAGGCCTGGTTCCGTCAGGAGAAGTTTACCACGATCTGTTTTGACAATGAGCTCTACGCAAACACCGGCGGACAGGAATCCGGCCTGATGCAGAAGGGTTTTGTGGCCAAGATGGCTCCGACCGGTAAAAAGTTCGACAAGGTTCGGTTGCCCGAGATCGCACGGGAATCGGGTTGCTGCTATGTCGTCAATATGACGGTCAGTAAGCCTTCGTTAGTGGAAAAGGTGATCAAGAATGCCGTATGGCTGGCCCGTGAGGTCGGACCGACCTACCTCCAGATTTACACCCCCTGCATTCTTGAGATCGGGAAGAACAGCATGGAAGGCCTTCAGGAGATGCGCGATTCCGAAAAGCCGGGCGAGCGCTT
>CAKKOZ010000003.1:3760-9609 GCA_919901335.1 Nitrospiria bacterium
ATGTTGAAAAAGCGCACCAACATCCGGATGTCCGGACTGGGCGGCCAGGGCGTTGTGACCTCGGCCCATGTGATGGCGATGGCCGCCAACAAGGACGGGAAGTTTTCGATTTCCAACCCCTTCTTTGGGGCCGAAAAACGGATGGCCCCGGCCGAGAGTTACTGCCGGATCGGTCCCGAACGGATCTATGATCGGGGGGAACTCGTTTTCCCTGACATCATCATGGTGTTCCATCCCCAGGTGATCACCCTTCAGAAGAGCTACACCGCGCCTTTCTATTCGGGAATCAAGAAGGACGGGCTGCTGATCATCAATTCCAATTCAGACCTTTTAAATGATGAAGACAAGGAACATATGAGGGAATTGAACGTGGCCGTCTACACCTTTGACGGCACGGCGCTGGCGCTCGATATCGCCGGGACCGAGCTGGCCTCGAATATGGCGATGATCGGAGCGGTTACGGGCATTTCCAAAGTGGTCACGATGGAAGCGGTGGATCTGGCCATTCAGGAACGGTTCGGCAAGAAATACGTCGCCTCCGGTGGAACGGCCACCCTGGATGAGGCGATCAAGAAGAAGTTTGCCAAGAAGGAGCAGTTGCTCCAGAAGAATATGGCCACGATCAAAAAATCGTACGAGCTGGCATCCGCCTGGGCCGAGAGCCGGAAGCTAACCGTGGCGGTCTAACCAAAAAGAGGATCCATCCCGTGTATAATGTCGCGTATGTGGAAGATGACAAGTGTGTCGCCAATAAAGGTTGCCGGCTCTGCATCATGTACTGTCCGGAGGCCGACTGCATCAAACTGGACACCCGAAAGATGAAGGCCTTTGTGGTGATCGAGCGGTGCAAAGGTTGTGATCTCTGCGTGGTGGTCTGTGATGCGGCCAAGCATAATGCCATCATCATGGCCCCGGTTGACGGCGCCACCGGAGAAATCATGCTGGACAAACACAAGGCCGAAGCGGCCGCGCTCGGCCAGGCCTATCAAAGCTGACCCATGTTTTAACATCAAAGGCCCCCACTCATTGAAGCGGTGGGGGTGTTTTTTATTTTAGAAGGCGTCATTGGAGAGATCATGGAGACAACCGCCAACCCCCCAGCCCCGATCATCGCCGTACCCAGCTTGGAAGATCATATCTCCAGACTCTTGGAACGGGAACCCCATCGGGCCTTTTCCGTCGAAGATCTCCTCACGCTTCTCAAACTGCAGTCTCCCAAGGATCCTCAGAAACAGGCGCAGGCCGTGGAGCAGGTGACGTCTAATCTGCGTCGTCTGGTTGAGGACGGTCAAATCACGGAGGTAGCCCCAGGTCTCTTTAAGTGCCGGCTTTTCTTTGAGCTCGAAAAGAGTATCGAACATGCCTATATCGGCGGAATGGGAAACAACCGCTACCGGTTCAGATCCCCCGTCTTCCGTCTTAATATCGGTGTTCTTTCGATCTACTTCATCCATGACGCCAAAAAAGGGGAGTGGTTCCAAACGGTCCGGGACACCACGATTGGAAGAGATTATGGCCTGGTCCGCCGCCTTCGAGACGGCACGTATCTGTTCGGAAGCCGTCCACCGGCGGCGGGGGAAGAAAATTATGTTCAGATCGCGGGTCGTTATATCGAAAAAAAACATCTAACGATTACAATATCCGGCGATGAAATCGGCATCGAGGACCATAATACCCCGAACGGAACGCGCATTGATCTTCTCACAAAGGACGGTCTGGCCCGTTACCAGCAGGCCGCGCGGGCTTTCTTGAAAGCCGCCGAACCGGAAGACCGGAAGGATCCCGTCAAGCGGGGCCGGTATGTGCTGGAGCAGCTTCTTCACCAGCATCAAAACTACGAGACGACCTTTTTCGGCGCCGTTCTTGATTGGCTTTTGATCACGGGCTAACGAAGACTAAATAAACAGGAACCACCGTGAATCGTCAAGAGATCGTCCAGTCCATTGATGAAGTGACCCGGGCGATCGAGAATCTTAACCGGGTTTTTGACAAACGCGCGGCCGATTTGCAACACGCGGGCGACGCCGATGGGCTGCAACAATGGACCAAGGCCTGTCGGGCCATGCGCGACAGCGGCAACATCTATCTCACCTGGGCGCGATATTATGCCCGATTGTCCGATCCGACCGCTCCCTCTGAAGAAGAGGACGACTTCTTAAATGAAGGAACCGTCTGGGGTGAAACCCCGGCCGGGCCCTGACTGATCGTCCAGTGCGGCGCTCTGACCTTGCTTGCAACCTCCCCATAATTCCTCTATAATTCCACAGATTTCTTTAAGTCATAGGAAGGTTGGGGTATGCCCGATCCCGGATTGATCATGTACGAAGAAGAGTCCAATCAGATTGATGCTGAACTCCACCGCCTTCATCAGCAGGCCAATGCCAAGGTCACTTTTCTGGTGGACAAGAACGGCCAGCTGATTTCGGCCGTCGGTGAAACGGAGAATCTGGACACGATCTCGCTGGCCTCTTTGACGGCCGGAAATATTGCCGCCACCGGCGGGATGGCCAAACTGTTGGGCGAGAAATATTTTTCGATTCTATTTCACGAAGGGGAACGGGACCATATTCATATTTCGCTTGTCGGCCGGGTCATTCTGGTCGTGATCTTCGACCGGCGGTCTTCTCTGGGTCTGGTGCGTTTACGGGTTAAGAAAAGCGTGGAGATCCTGAGCCGGATATTGCAACGGATTCTACAGAAGGTGGATCAGGCTAAAGCCCCGGCCGGAGCGGGGGGGGGCCAAGAGCAGCCAACGTCGCCTTTCGCCGATATTACGGAAGACGATATCGAAAAATTATTCGGCTGATTGCCGCCAATCGGTTGGGATTGAACCCGGGAATAGGTCTGCATGTCGTTTATTAATTTCTCATCGCGCGAGATTAACTGCAAGCTCGTTTTCTACGGGCCCGGTCTGTGCGGGAAGACGACCAACCTTCAATATATCTATCAAAAGATGAACCCGGACAGCAGGGGAAAAATGATCTCGCTCGCCACCGATAGCGAGCGCACGCTCTTCTTTGATTTTCTCCCGCTGTCCTTGGGCAGCATCAAGGGTTTCAAGGTGCGCTTTCATCTCTACACCGTGCCGGGGCAGGTCTTCTACGATGCGAGTCGAAAATTGATCCTGAAAGGTGTGGACGGCGTTGTGTTTGTGGCCGATTCCCAGGCGGAGCGAATGGAGGCCAACGTCGAAAGCATGGAGAACCTCCGCAAAAATCTCCAGGAGCAGGGGTACAATCTGGACCAACTTCCGTTCGTGATCCAGTACAATAAGCGTGATCTTCCCAACGCCGTTTCAGTGGAAGAACTGAAACAGGCCTTAAATCCCAAAGGGGTTCCTTCGTTTGAGGCGGTCGCTTCCCAGGGGCCGGGGGTGTTTGAAACCCTCAAGGGAATCGCCAAGCAGGTGATCCTGCAGATTAAGAAGGCTACTTAGTCGGGGAGACGCCGGACGATTGAGGCCTCCGCCTCCAGCGCTTGGAAGGCCCCGACACCTCTCTTGACTTCACGCCGCCATCTGAATACAATGTCTGACACTCAGACGGATTTTCTGAACTCATAATCGAATAAACGATCTATTCCCCGGTAGCTCAATTGGCGGAGCGAGCGGCTGTTAACCGCTAGGTCGCAGGTTCGATCCCTGCCCGGGGAGCCAGTTGTATACGACCGGCGTCCTTCAATGCCGCCCGTTGTTTTTCCGCAACCGGGCTGTTTTTTTAAGTTCCCAATAACGGGAATACGAACGTGTTGAAACTCCCCGGCAGTCTGAGTCTCTTCCGAAAACTTGTTCTGGCCTCCGTCGCCGCGGGCCTTCTCCCCATGATCCTGGGTTTTTCCATGAGCTACATTTCTCAACGGGATACCCTCCGGAAAACGATGGGCTCGGCCTTTCGGGTTCTGGCGCGCGAGACGGGGGTGAAGTTGGGTCTACTGATCCATGACCTTCTGGACAGGGCGACGGATCTGGCCCGGTCGGATCGGTTGGCGGAGGCGACAACCGGGGCTAATCGAAGATCCGAGGGGCCGACGATGGATCGCCGCGCCGTGGATCTGTTGGAGGCGTTTCGTCTTCGCAGCCCTCTGCAGTATCACCTGATTATCTTGACGGACCGGGAAGGGAGAGTGATCGGCGCTTCGCCGCGTCAGAGCGCCGGCCGGCAGTCCTACCGCGGGGAGATGGAATGGGAGGCGGCGTTCGACGGCGGAAAGGGGAAGCCGTTCGTCGGAGATATCACCTGGGATCCGGTTCTGTCGGCCTACACGCTGAATATGGCGGTCCCGGTGCGTCGCAACGGGGAGATGGCCGGCGTTCTCCTCCTGATCCATACGGTAGACCGGTTGTTCAAATCCGTGACGGACGTGCATATCGGACGGACGGATCACACGATGCTGGCTTCCTCGGACGGCTCGCTCCTGTTCTGTCCCATCTTTCAGATCAAAAACCACACCCTTGCCAAGTCGCTGTCTCAGGAGATCTTCAAGAAGGAGGACGGCTGGAGCACGACGCGTGCGGATGTCCATTATCCGGGACGGGAAGCGATCAACGGTTTTTCCCAGGTCCGTTTGAAGATCGACGATCTCAGCCCGAAAAGTTTAGGCGGACGGCGTTGGGCCATCTTCACCAGCCAGGATCCCAAAGAGACCTACGAGCCGCTGCGCTCCCTCCTGGGTTGGACGGCCCTTTCGGCCGGGATGGGCGTGCTGATTCTTGTGGTCCTCGCGATTCTGGCGATCCGCACGATCGTCCGGCCGATCACGCTTCTCCAGACCAAGGCGCATGAGATCATCCAAGGGATCCGGGCGCTTCCCATGGACCGACGGAAAGTCGTCACACCCCATGGCGCGCCTGAAATGAACATAGACACCGGGGATGAAGTCAAGGACCTGGCCGAGGCTTTTTCCGAAATGGTCGGGACGCTGGAGAGCAGCCGGCGGCTCTTGACCGAGACAACCCGCCGCCTGGAAGAGATGGCAATCACCGATGAGCTGACCGGACTATATAACCGGCGGTATATGATGGAGGAACTAAAGGCCGAATTCTCGCGAAGCATGCGGTTCGGTCTTCCGCTTTCCTGTCTTGCGATCGATCTTGATTTCTTCAAGGAGGTGAATGACCGCTGCGGCCATCTCGCGGGGGATGAAGTCTTGCGACAGATCTCGGACCTGTTCCACGAGAACTTCCGCGAGCCGGACATCCTCGCCCGCATCGGGGGGGAGGAATTCCTGGTGATTCTCCCCCAGACCGACATCCGGGGGGCCCTGGCGAAGGGCGAGTTGCTGCGGGGTCAGGTCGAGCGGCATGCGTTCACGATCGATCACGGGGAAACGATTCGATTGACCATCAGCATCGGCGCGGCCGCCTATCCCGATGAGCGGATCCACAACACGGATCATCTCCTCAAGGTCACCGACGACGCGCTCTATCGGAGCAAAGAGACCGGCCGAAACCGGGTGAGTCGGGGATAAATAAGAAGGCTCGCGCCATCTTGAGATGCTTACTTCTTCTGAAAAATCCGGTCCAGCAGCGGCTTGACCTCGCCCTTTTTTTCCATCTCATCCAGGATATCGGTATCTCCGTAGAATTCACCGCCGATGAAGACCTTCGGCAGCGTGGGCCAGTGGGTCATCTTGGAGAGCGCCTCCCGTTTCGGCATGTCGTTTAAGACATCAATGACCTGGTAGGGGTGGCCGTACTTATCGAAGAACTGGATCGTCTCCTTTGTGAAGCCGCAGCGCGGGGCGTCCTTGGTCCCTTTACCGTAAATCAGGATCGGGTTCTCCCGGGTTTCCTTCTTAATCGTTTCTTCGATGGATCCATTCTGTTCCGACATTAGGTCCTCCTTTTCATT
>CAKKOZ010000004.1 GCA_919901335.1 Nitrospiria bacterium
AGGAGGATAGGGCGCGATGAGCGAGTACGTGACCGTTGCCAAGCCGGAAGACCTTGCTCCCGGCCAGGGCTGTGTGGTGGAGGCCAATGGGAATGAGGTTGCTCTTTTTAATCTGAATGGAACCTTCTATGCCATCGATAATATGTGCGCCCATCAGGGAGGACCCCTGGGGGAAGGGCTGCTGGAGGGAGAGACCGTGATCTGTCCCTGGCATAGTTGGAAATACAGTGTGAAGTCCGGCGTCTGCTCGTCCAACCCCTCCGTGAAGGTCAAGACCTATTCGGTCAAGATCGAGAACGGCCAGATCAAGGTGGCCTTAACCTAATCAGGAGTCATCATGCCCAAACCGACGCATCACATCCTGGTCTGCACACAAGCTCGCCCGCCGGATCATCCCCGAGGGTCCTGCAGCGGGAACGGGTCGAAAGAGGTCTTCATGCGGTTCATGATGGAGATGGCGCGGCTGAACCTGGTGTTTAAGTTGATCGTCACGGAGTCGTCCTGCCTGGGCCCCTGCGCCTTCGGGCCGACGGTCGTGGTTTATCCCGACGGCGTCTGGTACCAGAAGGTCACGCCGAACGACGTGGCCGAAATCCTGGAACAACATATCATCAAAGGCCAGCCGGTTAAAAGGCTCCTCCTTCCCGATGCCGTTTGGGGCCCTTGATCGGCCGCGGATCTATTTGATCCAAGAACATGGGTCATAAAGAACACAAAGGGCAGTCTCCTTCCGTGGTCGGTTGCGTGATCGTGACGGTGAGCGATACGCGCACGCCTGAGACGGACACCAGCGGCGCGTTGATCCGAAAACTGCTTGCGGATCAGGGTCACCGCGTCGCGGCCTCGCATTGGGTCAAAGATGAACCGGCCGATTTCCGAAAACTGCTTGAGGCCGTTGCGCAGAACCCGGATGTCCAGGCCGTGATCTTAAACGGCGGCACCGGCATTTCAAAACGGGACGGCACCTATGAAGCCGTGGCGGGATTGCTGGAAAAACGGCTGGACGGTTTCGGCGAGTTGTTCCGCACCCTGAGCTATCAGGAAATCGGTTCCGCCGCAATGATGAGCCGCGCGGTTGCGGGGACGTATCGGGGAAAGATCGTGATTTCGATCCCGGGTTCCGAGGCGGCGGTGAGGCTGGCCATGGAAAAACTGATCCTCCCGGAACTGGGCCATCTCGTCCGTGAAGCCAATCGCTGATTCCATTGCCTAACCCGGTCATTATAAAAGTGCCTTAACCCAACATCCATGCCAATTTTCCCTGTTTCACCCTCTAAAGAAAACCAACTGATCGAACGAATGCGCAAACTCGGCATCCGGGAGGATGACCTTGAGGAATCTTTCGTCCGCTCATCCGGCGCGGGTGGGCAAAATGTGAATAAGACCTCGACCTGTGTGGTGCTGGTCTATAAAACCACCGGCCTCATCGTCAAATGCCAGGAAGCGCGCTCGCAGGGGCTGAACCGTTTTTTGGCGCGCCGGTTGTTGTTGGATCGGATTGAACGGGAGCGGTTGGGCGTCCTCAGTGCAGAGCAGCAGCGATTCGAAAAGATTCGGCGACAGAAACGGAAGCGCTCCCGCCGGGCAAAAGAAAAGATGCTGGAGAATAAGCGGCATCACGCGGCAAAGAAGCGTGACCGGGCGGTGGTGCGCTCTTAACCTACGATAAAAACCGTTTCAGCACAAGTGGCAGTAGCAGGGGCAGGAGCATCAGGGCCACGGCGATCGCGATGAACAGGCGTCGCAGCCGCTTGTCCTTTTCTTGCCAGGCCGTCAGGACCGAAGCCGGTCTGCCACGGAGGATGACCGGTGCGTCTGGATTTTTCGGCGGCTGCCCCCGCCGTTTGAGGTAGGCGAAATTACAGATGAGGAAGACGATCAGAAAATAGAGGGTCCAGACGAGGATGGCCAGGCCCAGTTGTTTGCCGATTGAAGTCTCCATGCGGTTTCGGGCTCGTGGCGGCTTAGGATGGAACGAGGATCAGTTTGCCGAAGTGGTTCCGCTCCAGCATCCGTTCTTGCGCCTTCCGCGCCTCCTTCAAGGGAAAAACCGAATCAATGACCGGCTTGAGCTTCCCGATCTCCATCAGCTTGGTCACCTCCAGCAGCTCGCTGCGTGTTCCCATCATCGAGCCGAGAATCGAGAGCTGGCGGGAGAAGATGTACCGGAGATCCGTTCGGGCCTCCGGCCCGGAGGTGGCGCCACAGGTGACGAGTTTTCCGTTCTTCGCCAGCGAGGTGAGGCTCTTCTCCCAGGTTTCCGGCCCGACATGCTCGAAAACGACATCCACTCCTTTCCCGCCGGTGAATTCGCGGATCTTGTTCGAGAAGTCCTCCCGTTGGTAATTGATTACCTCGTCCGCCCCGAGGGTCCTGGCCTTCGCAAGCTTCTCGTCCCGCCCGACTGCGGCCACCACCCAGGCCCCGGCCAGCTTCGCGATCTGGATCGCCGCGGTTCCGATCCCGCTTCCGGCCGCGAGCACCAGCACCTCCTGGCCGGCCTTGAGTTCAGCCCGCGTGATCAGCATGTGCCAGGCGGTCAGAAAGGCCAGCGGGAAAGAGGCGGCATCCTCAAAGCGGAGCGTGTTGGGCATCGTGAGGACATTGATCGCCGGGACCGTGACGTATTCGGCATACCCTCCGTTGGCATGCGCGCCGAGGATTTTGTAAGCGATGCACATGTTGTCCTGTCCCGAAAGGCAGTAGGCGCATCGAAAACAGCTCAATCCCGGCGCCACGAAGACCTTCTCGCCCCGGTTGATTCCGGTGACGTTTTTCCCGATCGCTTCCACCAGGCCGGCGACGTCGCAGCCGGAGATATGCGGGAAGGCGGTCTTATAAGCCGGGATTCCCTGCCGGACCCAGATGTCCACATGATTGATCGAGCAGGCCCTGACCCGGATCAGGACCTCATCCTCGCCGGGCAGCGGCGTCGGGACGTCCTGATAAACCAATTTTTCGGGTCCGCCATGCTCGTGAAAGACCACCGCCTTCATGCCAACCGCCTTTCTATTATAGGGGCTCGCGTCGCCGCCATTATCTGTGGGGGCCCGTGCGGGCTTCGCTCCTCCGATGCCCCCACACCCCGCACTCGGACGGGCCAAGCCCGATCCTCGCTCGCCGTGCTCGCTGGGTAAATCCCCACGGGGCTTGCCCGCGGGGGTTTACTCCTCTTCCTGCATCAGTTTGGTCAGGACGGAATAATCCTCAAGCGTCGTGGTATCGCCGACGGTCGTCTTCCCGGCGGCGATATCCCGGAGCAGCCGCCGCATGATTTTTCCGCTGCGTGTTTTTGGGAGACTGTCGGTGAAGCGGATCTCATCCGGCCGTGCGATCGCCCCGATCTCCTTCGTGACATGGGAGCGGAGTTCCTCTTTCAAAGAGTCCGACGGGGTGTTCCCGATTTTCAGTGTCACGAAGGCCGACACGGCGTTTCCTTTGAGATCGTCCGGTTTTCCAACGACGGCCGCCTCGGCCACGGTCGGGTGGCTGACCAGCGCGCTCTCGATCTCCATCGTGCCCAGGCGATGACCCGAGACATTGATCACGTCGTCCACGCGGCCCATCACCCAGAAGTAACCGTCTTTGTCGCGGCGGGCGCCGTCCCCGGTAAAATAACAGCCCTCGATGAAATTCCAGTACTGGGATTGATAGCGTTCCGCATCGCCGTAGATCGTGCGGAGCATCGCCGGCCAGGGTCGTTTGATCACCAGGTAGCCGCCCTGATCCGGTCCGACCGGCGTGCCGTCTTTATTGACGACGTCCGCCGAAATGCCCGGGAAGGGCAGCGTCGCCGATCCCGGTTTGGTCGGGATCGCGCCGGGCAGCGGCGTGATCAGAATCGCCCCGGTCTCGGTCTGCCACCAGGTGTCCACGATGGGGCTTCGGCCTTTTCCAATAACGGTGTGGTACCACATCCAGGCCTCGGGATTGATCGGCTCGCCGACCGTTCCCAGAAGACGGAGGCTGCTTAAGTCATGTTTCTCAGGCCACTGGTTTCCCAGCTTCATCAAGGCCCGGATCGCGGTCGGGGCGGTGTAAAAAACATTCACGCGGTATTTTTCGATCATCTCCCAGACCCGGTCGGGGCCCGGATGCGTGAGGGCCCCTTCGAACATCACCGAGGTCGCGCCGTTCGCCAGAATTCCGTAGACGATGTAACTGTGTCCGGTCACCCAGCCGATGTCGGCGGTGCACCAATAGGTGTCTTCGTCTTTTAGGTCGAAGACCCACTTGCTGCTGATATAGGTCTGGACGAGGTATCCTGCTGTGGAATGTACAACCCCCTTGGGTTTTCCGGTCGTCCCGCTGGTGTAAAGAATGAAGAGGGGATGCTCCGAATCGAGCGGCTCGGCCTCGCAGACGGCCGGCGCCTCCCGCATTGCGTCGTGCCACCAAAGATCGCGGTTTAACTCCATGGGAATGGCCGTCCCCACGCGGCGGACCACCACGACCTTCTCGATGGTAGGGGTCTGGACCAAGGCCTTGTCCACGTTTTCTTTGAGCGGGACGATCGCGCCCTTTCGATAGCTCCCGTCAGCCGTGACGAGGAGTTTGGCCTTGGCGTCGTTGATCCGGTCTTTCAAGGCCTCGGCCGAGAAGCCGCCGAAGATGATGTTGTGGACGGCCCCGATCCGTGCGCAGGCCAGCATCGCGATCGGCAGCTCCGGGATCATCGGCATGTAGATCGCGACGCGATCGCCGCTTCGGACGCCCAGGTGTTTTAAGACATTGGCGAACTTGCAGACCTCGCGGTGAAGCTCCTGGAAGGTCAGTGTCCGGGTGTCGCCGGGCTCACCTTCCCAGATGATCGCGGCCTTGTTCCGTCTCCAGGTCTGCAAATGACGGTCGATGCAGTTATAGGCGATATTGATCTTGCCGCCCACGAACCATTTGGCGAAGGGCGGCTCCCATTGAAGGACTTTTTTCCATTTTTTAAACCAATGGAGTTCGCCCGCAATTTTGGCCCAAAAAGCCTCCGGTTTGGATTCGGCCGCAAGGGCGAGCTTTTTGTACTCCTTCAGGCTTTTGATATGGGCCCATCGGCTGAAAGCGGCGCGGGGTTTGAAGACGCGGCGTTCCTTCAACATCGATTCGATGGTCGGTTGAGTCATATGAAAACCTCCGGATGCTCCTGATCGGTAAGATGGATGGTGTGCCACTCGGGTTGAAACGATGTCTGGAACGAGCGGTCATTGTAGTGTAGCCCGAATTCGTTTGTCAACAGGCGCGTGGTGTCTATTGAAGTGGCTCACGTCGCCCCCTCCACACATCGGCTGCAAACCGCCGAGTGCAGGCCGGCAAAGCCGGATGGAGCCTCCCCCTCTCGTTCGCTTTGCTCTCTGGATAGATCTTCACGGCCGGAGATGACTTGACAACCCCGGCGCGCGCGATTATGATCGGAACAGAAAATGTTCATGAAAATTTCAATCAGGAGGCTTCTGTGACGACGCGAGAAAAAAAGATGGGTCTGGCCACGCGGGACGCCTACGGACAGGCGCTGGCCGAACTCGGGAGGGAAAATCCCAACGTCGTGGTCCTGGACGGCGACGTTTCCGGATCGACCAAGAGCCGGATGTTCGCCAAGGAGTTTCCGGACCGGTTTTTTAATTTCGGCATCGCCGAGGCGAATCTCGTCTCGGCCGCGGCCGGATTCGCCTCCTGCGGAAAGATTCCGTTTGCCTCCAGCTTCTCGGCTTTTCTCATGTGCAAGACCTACGACCAGTTGCGGATGTCGGTCGCGAACCCGCACTTGAACGTCAAGTTGTGCGGCTCGCACAGCGGCATCAGCCTGGGCCAGGACGGTGCGTCGCAGATGGCCGTGGAGGACATTGCGCTGGCCTGTTCGCTCCCGAAATTCACGGTGCTTGTTCCGGCCGATGAAACTTCCACGCGCGCGCTCGTGAAACGGGCCGCGGAGCATCTGGGCCCGGTCTTCATCCGGACCAGCCGCCCGAATGTGCCGCTGATCTATGCGCCGGGGGAAATGTTTGAGATCGGTCGGGCCAAGCTCCTCCGGCCGGGCAGGGATGTCACCGTGATCGCAATCGGGATGATGGTGTGGGAGGCGCTGGAGGCGGCCGAGCTTTGCGTCGAGAAGGGGATCGATGTCCGCGTGATTGATATGCATACCGTCAAGCCGCTGGATGAGCAGGCGATCGTCGCGGCCGCAAAGGAAACCGGCGCGATTGTTACGGCGGAGGAGCATCTGATCGACGGGGGACTGGGAAGCCGGGTGGCCCAGGTGGTCGTCCAGAACCATCCCGTTCCGATGGAGTTCGTGGGGCTGAAAAATACCTATGCCGAGTCGGGGACGCCGGCCCAGCTCTTCGAGCGGTACGGCCTCACCGCGAAGGCCATCGTTGAGGCGATCGAGACGGTCTGTTAAATGAGCGAGACGACCAAAGAAAAAATCTTTTTGGAACTGGCGGCGGAGCTCACGCGGTTCTATACCTTGCTATGGAAGTCGCTTCAACCGGCCGCCGGTGAGAGCGCGGTGGAGCAATTCACGCCGAATCAGTTTTCCGAACAACTTCGACAGATATGGTCTTCACTTCTGCCGCGGCTTGAAAAGAACGCGATCGTGAAGGACAAGCTTGAAAAGGATTTCAGCGACGCGCGCCGGATCGCGGCTGATCATGAGGGGCTGGGCTCGGGGGATCCGAAACGGGCGGCGCTCAAGGATGATGCCTCCCGGCTGATGACGGAAGGGCGTCTGAAAGCGTCCGGCTTCAGCGACCTTGTCGCGCTGTTTAGACGATTGTAATCCGATGCGGCAGGGGCGGTTCGCGAACCGCCCCTACGTCTTTCTTTCCGTCTCGGCCGACAGCCGCTCCCACTCGGCCGTGAGTTCCTCGATCTTCCGCTTGGCTTTCGTATGGGCCCCCATCTGTTCAAAAAACCGTTTCTTATCCTGGTATAATTCCGGGTCGGCCAGCGCCGAGGTGAGATCCTCAAACGCTTTTTCGGCTGCGGCAATTTCCATCTCAATCCGCGATAATTTGTCCTTCAACGGGTTTTCCCCTCGGTATAAGCGATTGCGCGCTTCGGCCTCGGCCCGCTTTTGCTCCTTGGTTTTACGGATCTTGGCGGGTTGGAATTTCGAGTCAACGGTTGGCGGGGGTCCGGCCGGAGACGGCCGTTCGTCCGCGGCTGAAGAAATGCCTTCGGCGATCGCCTTCTTTTTGTAAAGGTAATAATCGTAATCTCCCGCGTACGGTGTCGCCTCTCCATTCTGAACCTCAATGATTCGGTTCGCCACGGACCGGATGAAATGCCGGTCATGCGTGATGAAGCAGATCGTTCCGGTGAAGTTTCGGAGCGCCTCTTCGAGGACGTCGCGGGACGGAATGTCGAGATGATTCGTCGGCTCGTCCATGAGCAGAAGGTTCGCCGGACGGATCAGCATCTTGGCCAGCGCGAGACGGCTCTTCTCGCCTCCGGAAAGAACGGCCACTCTTTTCTTGGCGTCATCGCCCGAGAACAGAAACCGCCCGAGGATCGCCCGGAGGAAGGACTGCTCTTCCATCGGCGCGGCCAGCGTGATTTCGTCCAGAACGGTGTTGTCCGGGCTTAAAAGATCGAGCTGGTGTTGCGCGTAGTAGGCCTGCGTCACGTTATGGCCCATCCGCCGCTCGCCTTTTTCAAACGGTAGTACGCCGGCTAGGAGCTTGAGCAGCGTGGATTTGCCGGCCCCGTTCGGGCCGACCAGCGCGATCCGCTCGCCGCGGCGGAGTTCGACGTTCAGCCCTCGGTAGATCGGGTTCCCGTCGTAAGACTTGTCCATATCCATCAAACGGATCACGGACTCACCGCCGCGCGGCGGTTCCGGAAACGAAAAGCGGACCCGTTTTTGCCGGGGCGCCGCCGCCACTTTTTCCATCTTGTCCAGCATCTTGATCCGGCTCTGGACCTGACGGGCCTTTGTGGCCTGGGCCCGGAATCGGTCAACAAAGGCCTGTGTCTGGTCAATTTTTTTCTGCTGGTTTTTGGCGGTTGCCTCAAGAATTTCCTGCGCCTGGGCTTTGGCTGTGACGAACTGGTCGTAGTTTCCGGTGTAGGAGATCAGTTGCTGTCGGTCCACTTCCGCAACGCGGCCGGCCAGGCGGTTCATGAAATTCCGGTCATGGGAGATCAGTAGGATGGCTCCGGCGTAGCCGGCCAGAAACGCTTCCAGCCAGATGACCGATTCCAGATCCAGATGGTTTGTCGGTTCATCGAGAAGCAGCAGATCCGGCCCGGATAGAAGCAGCCGTGCCAGCGCGGCGCGCATCCGCCATCCGCCGGAAAGCTCCTCCATCGGCCGCGAGAGATGTTTTTCCTTGAAGCCGAGGCCGAAAAGAACCTCCCGTGCGCGGGCCTCGCGCGAATAGCCGCCGAGATGCTCGTACTTCGCCTGGAGCTCCCCGTAATGGGCCAACAGCTCTTCGGCCGTTTCGGGAGGGGCCGTCGCGATCTCTTCTTCTAAAAGACGCAGATGATGCTCGATGGAGGAGACGTCCGAACTTCCGGACAATACCTCGTCCAAAACGGTCTTGCCCTGATGGGCCTCTAATTCCTGTGTCAGGTAGCCGATCACGGCCTTCTTGTTGATCGCGATCGTGCCGCTGTCGGGGGTCACCCGGCCCGCGATCATCTCGATCAGCGTGGTTTTTCCGGCCCCATTCGGTCCGACCAACGCCACGCGGTCTTCAATTCCGATGCGGAGCGAGGCGTCTTTAAAAAGCGTGCGTCCGCCGAAACGTTTTGTGATTTCTTGAATCGATATCATGGGTGTTTAATCCTGTTTTATCGGCGGGTCCTGTCCTTCGGCAGCCCCATCCGTCCTCACTGGGCATGTTCCGAAGATTGATTCGGGGAACCTCACGAAAGTGCCCTTGGCTTTTCTGTTGCGGGCGGATGGGGCGCCCCGCCTGCGGCCACCCGCCGGATGTCACGCCAAAATCGTCGTTTGAATTAATCAATATAAAGGGTTCGGCAATGGTATGTCAAATTGCGGAATGAACTGATCTTGCACAGAGGGATGGCCGATGTTAGAATGAAACGCGATGAGCGAGTCCAACGACAAACTGATAAAGAAAAAAGAGGAATGGGCGCGGGAGAAGCGGGGACTGACGCCGCAGGCGCGTGAAGAGGGGATATCGGTTCGTCAGAATCCGACGGCATCCCAGGCCGAGAGACCGAGGTTGCCTCCCGGTCAGCATAGGGTGAAGGGTTTTCCTGTACTGGATCTGGGCATCCAGCCCGAGGTGGGGCTTGAGAAATGGTCGCTGGATGTTCAAGGGCTCGTTGAGAATCCGGTGACCTGGGATTGGCAGGACTTCATGGCACAGCCGCAGATCACCCTGATTTCAGATTTCCACTGTGTCACAACCTGGAGCACTTTCGACAATCGCTGGCAAGGGGTTTCCTTCAAACACCTCCTCAGCGTGATCCGGCCGAAGCCCGAAGCGAACCATGTTTTGTTCACCTCGCATGACGGCTATTCCACTAATGTTCCGCTGTCGGTCCTGAACGACGACGATGTTCTGATCGCCCACCGCTGGAACGACGAGCCGCTCACCCGTGAGCACGGCGGACCGGTTCGGATGATCGTTCCCAAGCTGTATGCCTGGAAGGGTGCCAAATGGGTGAAGGGAATGAATTTCCTTCCCCAGGACCGTCCGGGATATTGGGAAGTCCGAGGCTATTCCAATACCGCGGATCCCTGGACGGAAGACCGGTACGCTTGACTTTTTAGTCGCTTCTTGTATACTCCCCCTACCTGTCCTGCCACATGATCCGCCGATATCAGCCGATACGAATTTCCGCGCCAAGCCGCGGCCGCTTCCGGGGGGAAAGAGGCCGAGGGTTTTGGGAAGGGGAGAGAGCCGTCTTGTATTGACCCGTTGGGATTAAAAAGGTATGATCCACCATAATATTCCTCCGGCGCGGGCCGTTCCTGCCGTTATTCACTTACACACGACCCCATCCGCCAGAGAGAGAATCGAGGCTCCATGCTCCGCCACAAATTTTCGATTTCTCATTTCCATACAGCATTTACTGAAATCCAAGATGAGCCAAGAG
>CAKKOZ010000005.1 GCA_919901335.1 Nitrospiria bacterium
CTTTCTTCCCTTGACGAAGCAATTTGACGCAGCGTATTCTGAAACCATGACGCAGGAAACGATCCACAAACACACCAATCGTCTCATTCACGAGACCAGCCCGTATTTACTTCAGCACGCGCATAATCCGGTGGACTGGCATCCCTGGGGGGAGAAGGCGCTGCGGCGCGCGAAAGAAGAGGACAAGCCGATCCTGCTCAGCATCGGCTATTCGGCTTGCCACTGGTGCCATGTGATGGAGCGCGAATCCTTCGAAGTTGAATCGGTCGCGCAAATCATGAACGAGCATTTCGTCTGCATCAAAGTCGACCGCGAGGAGCGGCCGGATCTGGACGAGATCTACATGGCCGCCACCGTGGCGATGAACAACGGCCATGGCGGCTGGCCGATGACCGTCTTTCTCGCGCCGGATCAGCTTCCGTTTTTCACCGGAACTTATTTTCCGCCCGAAGACCGTTACGGCCGGCCCGGCTTCAGCTCGATTCTTTTAAAGATCGCCGGACTCTGGACGACCGACCGCCCCGCGTTGCTGCAGCAGGGTACGAACCTCACGGAGCATCTCCGTCGGCAGGCCGTTTCGATGCCGGCCCAACCCGTGGGGAATGAGGCGATCGAGGAAGCCGTCACACAGCTCACGCGTGAGTTTGATCCGATCCATGGCGGCTTCAGCGCCGCGCCGAAATTCCCGCCCTCAACCGCGCTCTCCCTCCTGCTTCGCGTCCATCATCGCACGGGCGATCCCGAGTTACTCAAAATCGTGCGCGTGACGCTGGACGCCATGGCCCAAGGGGGCATGTACGATCAAATCGGCGGCGGGTTCGCACGCTACTCCACCGATGAGAAATGGCTCGTCCCCCATTTTGAGAAGATGCTTTATGACAACGCGCTGCTGGCCCGCATCTACCTTGAGGCTTATCAGGTCACGAAGGAACCGTTCCACAGACGGATCGCGACCGAGATACTAGACTATGAGATCCGCGAGATGACCTCACCGGAGGGCGGCTTCCATTCCTCAACGGATGCCGACTCGGAGGGCGAAGAGGGTAAATTTTTCGTCTGGACGCCGGATGAAGTAAAGGCGATTCTCGGTGAGGAAGAGGCCCGACGGCTCTGTGCCTACTATGACATCACCGAAGCCGGCAACTGGGAGGGGAAAAGCATCCCCAACACGCCGCGCACGCTGGAGCAGATCGCCTCATGGCTTAAGATCGGCCCCGATGCGTTGCAGTCATCGCTGGAGTCATCCCGGAAAAAACTTTACGAGGCGAGACAAAAACGCGTCCCGCCCGGGCTGGACGACAAGATACTGACCTCCTGGAACGGATTGATGATCGGCGCGATGGCCGAAGGAACGCGGATCCTGGGCGATCCGAGATACCGGGCCGCGGCCGAGCGCGCGGCGGACTTTATCTTAAAAACGCTTCGAGCCCCGGACGGCCGACTACTCCGCACCTACCGCGCCGACAAGGCCCATCTCAACGCCTATCTGGACGACTATGCCTATTTCTGCGGGGGATTGATTGATCTTTACGAGGCCGGCGGCTCGGCGGGATATCTGACCGAGGCAGTGGGGTTGGCCGAGCGAATTTTGAGCGACTTCGGGGCCGAAGACGGCGGCGGGTTTTACAACACCTCGCGGGATCATGAGCGGTTGATCCTCCGACACCGCGAGGGACACGACGGCGCGACACCCAACGCAAACGCCTCGGCCGCGCTGGCGCTCGCGCGGCTCTCGTTTCATTTGAACCGGGAGGATCTGCGGAAGGCCGCGGCAGCGGCCGTGACGGCGTACGGCGCAGTCATTGATCGCTTTTCGCGCGCCTTTGGCAAATCACTGGCCGTGGTGGACTTACTTCTGGAAGGTCCAATCGAGATCGCGCTGGTTGGAAAACCCGGAGAGGCCGACTATGAAGCTCTCCGCCAAGAGGTAGACAGGCGGTATCTGCCGAACCGGATCCTGGCGCATCTCGATCCGGCGGCTGCATCGAAAGAGGGTTTAACGCTTCCGCTTCTTGAAGGAAAGGGGCGGGGGAATGGGCAAGCCGCGCTTTATCTCTGTTGCAACTTCACCTGCTCATCCCCGATCACCGATCCGGCTCAGGTCGGCCCGGCTCTCGACGCGCAGCAAGGACGTCTCAAAACCAGCCGACGCGCCTCACTCTAACAGGGTGTTTAAAAATACGCTTCTTGCGCAGGCTGTTCAAAAAGCTCCGGATGCAAGGCCGCAGGGTCCGAGGAGCCCGGAGCGTACGAAGTAGGTACGTGAGGACTCCGAGGACCCGAGAACGCAGCAGACGGACTTTTTCAACAGCCTGCTAAAACAACGATCCCTCCGCCTCCTGTCGCTCATTCCAGAGGGCCTGGTCCATGAGAATCATCACCACGCCGTATCGCTTCACGGCCTGTTCGGACTCGAACCGCATCCGGTGTTCCCGTTGAAGGAGCAGACGCGTTTTGGGATCGTCCCACTGGATGAACTCGACCGGGCGCGAACCCAACGCCTGTTTCCGGATCTGGGCCTTCCCGTACCGCTCCCTGTTTTTTGTCACCACGGCGTCCCAGCGGGGCTCATCAAAAGCGCCTTCCCGGTATCCCACCGTGATGCGGTAAAGCCGGCCATGCAGAAACCGGCAGCCCACGGCCCGGATCTCCGGAACCAGGGATTCGCGCGCGACCTCAAACGACCGTTCATCCTCAATCAGGCCCGGATTCATCCCAGTCTGCTCACTGCTTTGGACCGCTTTTTTAAACTCTTCGACCGTCATCCCCAGACGGATCAGGCCCACCGCGCGGTCAATCGGAACCGTTGCCGGGGCCGGATGATCCGATTGATCCAAACGCGCCGGGCCGCCGGCCCAAGTGACGGACGCCACGGTCCATGGAAGACCGATCAGACCGCACAAAAACAGAACGCCGATTGTGATATGATATCGTCGCATCGCTCCGCCGTACGTTCGCCGGCTCCCGCTACTTGATATTGTAGATGCCGATGATGTAGAACAAAAAGGTCAGAACCAGAAGAAAACCGACCACAAATCCGATGGCTCTCAAGGCTGTCATCATTCACCCGTTTATATTCCGTTGCGTCTCGTTGACATCGTCGGGGCTTATGGTATACTAACCGCGCGTTTTTTACAATCCGTAATAAGGTTCGCGATGCCCCCCCGTAAAAAACTAAAAACCTCGGCCGAATCATCCGACCAGGATCAACTGCGCGATCTTCTTTTTCGTCAATCGTTCCGATACAGCGAGCAGCCGGCCTTCAAGCTCACGTCCGGGCCAATGAGCCGTTACTATATCGATTGCAAAAAGGTGACGCTCGATCCGAAAGGGGCGACACTCATCGGCCAGCTGGTCTTCGAACGGATCAAGACCCTCCACCCGCAGGGCGTCGGCGGCCTGACGCTGGGGGCCGATCCGATCGCGCTGGCCGTCGCCGTGACCAGTTACCTGGAAGGCCAGCCCATCCCGGCCTTCATCATCCGGAAGGAACCCAAAAGCCATGGCAGCCAGGCCTGGATCGAAGGGAATCTTCCCGAAAGCGCCGCGGTGGTAGTCGTGGAGGATGTCGTCACGACCGGCGGCTCGACGATCAAGGCAATCGAACGGCTCAAAGCGCACGGCTGCAAAATTCTGAAGGTCCTGGCCCTCGTGGACCGACTTGAAGGCGGCCGGGAGGCGATCGAGGCCGCAGGTTATCCGCTGGAATCGCTGTTCACACTGGACGACTTTCTTGCACTAGCCGGCGCCTCCCGACCCTCGTCGGGCTCTTCCTAATCCTTCTCACCTCGCATTTGCATTTCAAGCCCTGTTATGTTAAAAGTAAGGCTTTCAAATCAGAAGGTTAGATATTTCCATGGATCACCTGATCGATGAAACTCAACAGTATTTGATGAACACCTACACGCGCCAGCCGCTCGTGATCCACAAGGGGCGGGGGACGCGGGTGTATGATCCGGACGGCAAGGAGTATCTGGACTTTGTCGGCGGCGTCGCGGTGAACAATCTGGGCCATTGTCATCCGAGCGTCACGGTGGCCTTTCAGAAACAGGCGCAGCGGCTGGTCCATGTCTCGAATCTGTACTATACCGAGCCGCAGGTGAAACTGGCGCAGCTTCTGGTCGAGCATTCCTTCGCCGACAAGGTCTTCTTCTGCAACAGCGGAACCGAGGCGATCGAGGCGGCCATCAAATTGGTTCGCAAACATTCCCACGACACGCATGGACCGGACCGGCATGAGATCATCACGATGGAGCGGTCCTTCCACGGCCGAACGCTGGCCGCCGTCACGGCGACGGCCCAGCCCAAATACCACGAAGGGTTCGAGCCGCTCGTACCGGGTTTCCGGTATGTCCCGTACAACGACTTGAAGGCCGTCGCCAAAGCCGTCACCGACCGGACGGCCGCGGTCCTGGTCGAGCCGGTTCAGGGAGAAGGCGGCGTCCGGATCCCGGACGATGACTACCTCCCTGGCCTTCGGAAATTGTGCGATGAGAAAGGGCTTCTGCTGATCCTGGACGAAGTCCAGACCGGCATCGGCCGGACGGGCAAGATGTTTTGTTATGAGCATTACGGAATCGAACCGGACGTCATGGCGCTGGCGAAGGGGCTGGGCAGCGGCCTGCCGATCGGCGCGCTGCTGGCCAAGGATCACGTGGCGAAGGCCTTCACCCCCGGAACGCATGCCGCCACCTTCGGCGGAAACCCGCTGGCCTGCGCCGCCGCGATCGCGACGCTCGAGGTGCTGTTAGAGGAAGGTTTCGTACTGGACAACTGCCGGCGGATGGGAGCCTATTTTGTGGAACGGCTGAAGGGACTGCAGCTTCGGCATTCATCCATCGTATCCGTGCGGGGCATGGGGCTGATGGTCGGAATGGAACTCACGATAGACGGGAAGCCGATCGTCCAGGACTGTCTGGAGGCGGGCATACTGATCAACTGCACGATGGACCGCGTGCTCCGATTCGTACCCCCGTTGATCATTCTGAAAGAGGATATCGACCTGTTGATCGACCGGTTGGATGCCATTTTAAAGAAGAGGACGGGATGAAAACAAAGCACCTGCTCACGGTCCACGAGATCGCCGTAAGCGACGTGACGGCGCTTCTGGATCGGGCCGACCGGTTGAAGGCGCAACACCGTTCGGGCGGCCTTCACCGCCCGTTGGCCGGGAAGACGCTCGGGCTGTTGTTTGAGAAGGCCTCGACCCGTACGCGTGTCTCGTTTGAAGCGGCCATGAACCAGCTCGGAGGGGGCAGTCTGTTTATATCGGCGGGCGACCTCCAGCTCAAACGCGGCGAGTCAATCGCCGATACCGCCCGTGTACTGTCCCGCTACCTGGACGCGCTCGTCGTACGGACCTTCGGACACGATCTCCTCGAAGAATGGGCGGCCGCGGCGACCATCCCGGTTATCAACGGACTGACGGACCTTCACCATCCCTGCCAGGCGCTGGGCGATCTGATGACAATCCGTGAGCGGTTCGGTTCGCTCAAAGGTCTGAAGCTAACCTATATCGGCGATGGAAACAACGTCGCCCATTCGCTGATCGAGGCCGCCGCCAAGACCGGGGTCGAGATTCATCTGGCCTGTCCGAAAGGTTTTGAACCGGATCCGCTGATCGTCGGGGCCTCCCGGATCGTCGCAAAACAGATGGGCGGAAAGATCGAGATCAGTCGGGAACCGGCGAAGGCCGCGGAGGACGCGGACGTCCTTTACACCGATGTCTGGATCAGCATGGGACAGGAAAAGCAGGCCAAAACGAGACTGAAAAAGTTCAAGCCATACCAGATCAATGGCAGGCTACTGTCCGTTGCAAAACCATCGGCCATCGTGATGCATTGCCTCCCGGCCCACCGGGGCCTGGAGATTTCATCTGATGCCATGGACGGAAAGCAGTCGGCGATCTGGGACCAGGCCGAAAACCGGCTGCATATCCAGAAGGCGATCTTGGAATGGCTGTTGGGATAAGCAAGATAGTAACTGAACATAGAGTCGTCGAATGGAACCCATTGGTCACAACATGTACTATGAAGAGGTCTTCCGAAAACTTCATGAAACAGGATTTGGCGGATATCGAAGCGCTTGAAACGCTCGAAGAGATGGAATGACCTGAAATGAAAAGTCCGAAACCCGATCCAGAAAAGAAACCGTTTGTTTTCCGACTCACAAGGGAAAAACTTGAGGAATGCCGTGGGATGTCGCCAGAGGCAAAGCTTCGATGGCTTGAAGAGGCGAATCAATTCATTCGAAAAGTGATGAGCTCGGCGCAACTTGAGCGTTGGGATAAAATATCCGGCCGAAAAAAGGGTTGAGCATTCGATGAACAAAAAAATAAAAAAAGTCGTTCTCGCCTATTCCGGCGGACTGGATACGTCGGTTGCGATCCGGTGGATCAAGGAGACGTATCGCTGTGAGGTGATCGCCTTCTGCGCCGATCTGGGGCAGGGCGAGGATCTTGAGGCGATCCGGAAAAAGGCCCTGGCGACCGGCGCGAGTAAAGTCTATACGGAGGATCTGCGGGAGATCTTTGCCATGGACTACCTCTTCCCCATGTTGCGGGCGAATGCCGTGTACGAAGGCAGCTATCTGCTGGGGACGTCCATCGCCCGGCCGCTGATCGCGAAGGCACAGATGGAAGTGGCGCGGCGCGAGAAGGCCGACGCGGTCTCACACGGGGCGACCGGCAAGGGCAACGACCAGGTCCGATTCGAGCTGGCCTATCTCTCGATTGATCCGTCCATAAAAATTATCGCCCCGTGGCGGGAATGGGCCTTCGATTCACGCCAATCGCTGATCGATTACGCGCGGAAATACAAGATCCCGGTCACGGCCACGAAAGAAAAACCGTACAGCATGGACCGGAACCTTTTTCATATCAGTTACGAAGGCGGCGTGCTGGAAGATCCCTGGGCCGCGCCTCCTAATGACATGTTCCGGCTGACGGTCTCGCCGCAGAAAGCACCGGACCATGCTCAAAAAATCGAGATCGCGTATGAAGCCGGAAACCCGATCGCCGTGGATGGGACAAAACTTTCACCGGCCGCACTGATCGTGCGATTGAATGACCTAGGCGGGCTTCACGGCATCGGCCGCGTCGATCTCGTCGAGAACCGGTATGTCGGGATCAAGTCGCGCGGCGTCTACGAGACGCCCGGTGGAACAATCCTTCATGCCGCCCACCGCGCGATCGAATCCATCACAATGGATCGCGAGGTAATGCATCTGCGCGATTCACTGATTCCGCAGTACGCCGAGATGGTTTATAACGGCTACTGGTTCTCCCCGGAGCGGGAGATGCTGCAGAATGCGATGGATGCGGCTCAGAAGAACGTAACCGGAGTCGCACGGCTGACCTTGTATAAAGGGAACTGCACCATCGCCGGACGGAAATCGGACCGGTCGCTTTACAATCCGGAGCTGGCGACCTTTGAGGCCGACACGGTCTACAACCAGCGTCTGGCCGAGGGCTTTATCCGTCTGAACGCGCTCCGATTGCAACCAAGGGTGAAGAAGGGAAAATGAAAAAGGCAACCAAAAATAAAAAAATGTGGTCCGGGCGATTCAAGACCCCCACCAACCGGCTCGTCGAAACCTTCACGGCCTCGCTGTCGTTCGATCGGCGGCTGCTTGCGCATGATATCACCGGCAGCATCGCCTGGGCACGCGCACTGGCCCACGCGAAGGTATTGACAAAAAACGAGGCGGATAAAATCACGGACGGACTGAAGGCCGTCCAAAAAGCGATCGAGGACGGCCGGGCCGTATTTTCAGACCAGGATGAAGATATCCATATGGCGGTCGAACGGCTCCTGACCGAGACGATCGGCGAGCTGGGCGGAAAACTCCATACCGGCCGGAGCCGGAACGATCAGGTGGCGCTCGACCTGCGCTTATATTTGCGGGACGAGATCAAGCAGATCATCGAGGCGGTCAAGGCGCTCCAGTCCGCTCTCGTGGTCAAGGCTAAGAGCCATATCGACGTCGTCCTCCCCGGCTATACGCATCTTCAAAAGGCACAGCCGATACGGTATGCCCATTACCTTCTGGCCTATTATGAGATGCTGGAACGCGACCGGCTTCGGTTTCTGGACGGTTTGCAACGCGTCAACGTCATGCCGCTCGGGTCCGGTGCGCTGGCCGGAACGAATTATCCGATCAACCGGGAAGAGCTGGCCAAGGCGCTGGGCTTTCCGTCCGTCACGCAGAACAGTCTGGATGCCGTGGGCGATCGGGACGGCGCGATTGAGTTCCTGGCAGCCGCCGGCATCTTGATGATGCACCTGTCGCGGTTTTGCGAGGAGCTGGTGCTGTGGTCCACGGAGGAGTTCGGCTTCATCGAACTTCCGGATGCCTTCTGCACCGGAAGCAGTCTCATGCCGCAGAAGAAAAATCCGGATGTGCCCGAGCTGATCCGGGCCAAGACCGGCCGCGTCTACGGGCATCTCATGGCCTTGCTCACCGTGATGAAGGGCCTGCCGCTGGCCTATAATAAAGACCTTCAGGAAGACAAAGAGGCCGTGTTCGATGGCGTCGAGACGGTAAAGACCAGCCTGTCGGTCCTGACCGAATTAGTCAAGGGGATCACGATCCGGCGGGAGGCCGCGGCACGGGCGGCCGGAAACGGATTTCTTCTGGCAACAGAAGTGGCCGATTATCTGGTCGGGAAAGGCCTCCCGTTTCGACAAGCGCATGAGGTGGTCGGCCGGGTCGTGCGGTACTGCCTTGATCAGGATAAAGATCTCACGCAGATCGCTTTGAAAGAGCTGCAAAAATTCTCAAACCGATTTCAGAAGGATGTTCTCGGCCACCTTAACCTGGAGGCTTCGTTGGAACGGAAGCAGTCAACCGGCGCCACCGCACGGAACCGGATACGGGAACGGATCCGTCAGATTGAAGGCAAGTAAGATGCGGGCGGGATGGCTCCGAAAACTTTCCGGCTGCCCCATCATCCTGATTATTTTTGTATTGTTTTTGTCCGTGGGATGTGGTAGAAAAGGAGACCCTATCGCTCCGGAAGACGTCCCTTCAAAGGAGCGTCCTCAACCGCAAAGAAACGAATCGGAAGTCCCCGGCCCGGAATAAAGGTCGAACTGAGGAGATTTACCATGGCACTCATATCATTGGAATCCACAAAGGAATCCGCAAAAAAAGTAAAAAACCTGCTCCTCCTGATCGATCCTTACCCGGAAAACAATCCGTATCGGATCAACCCCAAAGAGATGCAGGCGATCTGGTTCCCGAAACTGTCGCTTCCGGTCATCGCGTCCCGTACCCCGCTTACCTGGGACGTCCGGATTGTGGATGAAAGCCGCACGATCGTGCGGAAGGATTTGATTGACGAGGTGATCAAAGAACGCGGGGCCGAGAACCTCTTTGTGGGAATCTCAACCCAGATGACCTGTTACACCCCCCGGGCTTACGAGATCGCGGATCAATTCCGCGCGCGGGGCATCAAGGTTTGTATGGGCGGAACCCATGCCACCTACATGTCGGAAGAGACCAAGCAGCACGCGGATGTGGTCGTGAAGTTCGAAGCCGACGACATCTGGCACAACATCATTGCGGATTTCGAGCGCGGCAGCCTCCAACCGTTCTATGAGATGGGCGCTTATCCGACGATGGAAAACTACGTCCATCCCCGGATTGACCTCCTTCCGAACGGCTCCTATATGACGAACCAATGCCTCCAGACCACGCGCGGCTGCCATTTCGATTGCGAGTTCTGCTCCGTCTCCCCGTTTAACGGAAAGAGCTCCCGGCGGCGGTCGATCGACGATATCATCGCCGAGATACAGCGGATCAAGGAATGGCGGAGAAACCAGCTCGTGGAGCAGATGATCGAGGGGCCCGTCTGGCACCGGATCGGAACCGGCCTTCGCATCCTGACCGGTATCGAGGACGGAACGATCTTCGCCTTCGTGGACGATCTTCACAACTCAAACCGCGACTACTGCAAAAAACTCTGGACCGCCCTTAAAGAGATGAATATCAAATGGGGCGCCCAGTGCACCCTTTTCCTGGGCAACGAGCCGGACATGGTGAAGCTGGCGGCCGAGAGCGGCTGCGTCGCGATGTTCGTGGGGCTGGAATCCATCAATCAAGACGTCTTAACCGAGATGAACAAGGGATTTAACCAGGATAAACGGTACGAGGATCAGATTAAATGCTTCCATGATCACGGCATCATGGTAAACCCCGGAATTATCTTCGGCTCGGATGCGGATGATGAATCGGTTTTCGAGAACACGGTCGAGTTCCTGATCAAATGCCGCGTGGAGCTGGCCTATATCAATATCTCCACCCCACTTCCGGGCACGGCGCTATTCGAGCGGTTGAAGACCGAAGGCCGCATCTTCGACTGGAATTGGGCTAATTACGACGGCAAGCATGTCGTCTATCACCCGAAACGGATGACACCGGAGGTTTTGCAGGAGGGATTTTTCTGGGCCAACCGCCAGTTCTTCTCGATCCCGTCCATCCTCACGCGGATGTCCTCCACCCGCCGGCGGCTTGTCTCCCGCTGGGTCATGAATTGGCGGTTCCGACAGCTCATTCAACGCACCTGTCCCCAGGGCCGGCTGGCCCCCCTTGCCAAAACCTTGAAGAAGCTCTGCGTGGAGCTTCCTTCCATTGACACGGGGCATCTCATTCCGAACGCGCTGAATGCCGTGAAGAGCTCGGTTAAGGAGGCGACCATTCAGATTGACCGGTTTCTCAAGATGAAGGTCAAAAAGCACGAGGGGCTGACCACGCTGCTGATTGATCTCGAAGGCACGCTGGACCGCGTGAATGTCGCCGAGGTCAAGAAGCGGATTTTGAAGGCCGCCCGTAAGGCGAAAATGGATATCGTGATTAATTTTGAGCACCTCAAGTATGCCGCGCCGGAGGCAATCTCGGCGCTCCTCGATTGGAAACCGCTCCACCGGCTCGCCCCCGCGGTCCGCGTGAAGGTGATGAATCTGAAGAATTCCTTCCGGGAAACGGTGGATCATCTCTCCTTGGCGGGGCTGGAGATTACAAGGGAGGACCTATCCTAACCGCTTATGCATGATTTCCAATACCGAAAGGACGAGCTCTTCTGCGAGGACGTCCCCGTCAAGAAAATCGCCGACGAGATCGGCACCCCGTTTTACCTCTACAGCGCCAAGACATTATTAAACCATTACCGGGCGTACGACTCGGCCTTCGCCTCGATCCCGCATCTCATTACCTTCGCGATGAAGGCCAACTCCAACCTGGCGATCCTGCGGCTGTTCGCAAAGGAAGGCGGCGGTGCGGACATTGTCTCGGCCGGGGAACTCTACCGGGCCCTCGCGGCCGGGGTGGACCCTCAGAAAATCAATTTCGCGGGCGTCGGAAAAACGGCCGAAGAGATTCGATACGCCCTCCAGTCCGACATCCTCATGTTCAATGTCGAATCCTCCCAGGAGCTCCGGAAGATCGACGCGGTGGCGGGACCCATGGGGAAAAAGGCCCGCGTGGCGTTGCGGGTCAACCCCAATGTAGACCCCAAGACGCATCCGTACATCTCGACCGGCATGAAGAAGCACAAATTCGGGATCAGCATTGATAAGGCGCTGGAAGAATACAAGCTGGCCGTTTCGCTCAAACACATTGAGGTGGTCGGAATCCACCAGCACATCGGCTCTCAATTGACCGAGACCGCTCCGTATGTGGACGCCCTTCGGTTGCTTCTCGGTCTGGTCGAAGAACTCAAGCGGCTCGGGATACCGATTCGATACGTCAATGTCGGCGGAGGATTGGGCATCACGTATGAAAACGAGACCCCGCCGCATCCCAAGGATCTGGCCCAGGCGATCGGGCCGCTCCTGAAGGACCTGAAATGCATCCTGATCATGGAGCCGGGCCGCGCGCTCGTTGGAAACGCCGGCATCCTGGTCACCCAGGTCCTCTACACCAAGGAAGGGGATTCGAAAAAATTCGTGATCGTGGACGCCGCCATGAACGATCTCATCCGACCGAGCCTGTACGGGGCGTTCCATCAGATCCAGCCGGTCATCCGCCGGGGAAGGAAACCGATCACGGCCGACGTGGTCGGCCCGATCTGCGAATCGTCCGACTTTCTGGCGAAGGACCGCGAAATGGAGGAATGCCTGCCGGAGGAATATCTGGCCGTGATGAGCGCCGGCGCGTATGGCTTTGTAATGGCCTCGAACTACAACGCCCGTCCTCGAGTGCCGGAGATCCTGGTCAAGGGCGACCGCCATTTCGTCGTGCGGGAACGCGAGACGCACGCCGACCTGGTCAGGGGCGAGCATATCCCGGATTTCCTGAAATAACACAAACAAGGCGGGTGGCCGGAGGCGGGGCGCCCCATCCGCCCGCAACGGAAGATCCCCACTGGGTGGGGATGGCAGAACCTTTCGGAAAGTTAAACGGAGTGAGGACGGATGGGGCTGCCGCAGGACAGGACCCGCTAAGAGAATGTACCGAATGAAAAAAATCCCGTTTTATAAAATGAGCGGCAGCGGAAACGATTTCATTCTGATCGACAACCGCCGCGGCATCTTGAAAAATTTAAAAGGCCGGAAGCTCAACCGATTCGCGGCCGCCGTCTGCACGCACCGGATGTCGGCCGGCGGTGATGGGATGATACTGATCGAACGCGCCTCAAATCCCAAAAACGCCCATTTCCGCTGGCGGCTGTTCAACGCCGATGGGACCGAGGCCGAGTTCTCCGGAAACGGCGGACGCTGCGCCGCGCGGTTCGCCTATCTGAACAAGATCGCGCCGGCCCGGATGGTTTTCGAGACGCTGGCCGGACCGATCCGGGCCGAAATCGAAGGGACCCATGTCAAGATCCAGATGCCGGCGCCGCAGTCCCTCCAGATGGACATCAAGATCCCAGTCCGGGACAAGACCTACGTCGGGCATTTCCTGAACACCGGCGTCCCGCACACCGTGCTGTTCGTGGACGATCCGGCCATAGTGGATGTCGTTCCATTGGGAAGGGCGATCCGGAACCACGCGCTGTTTCAGCCGGCCGGCACGAATGTTAATTTTGCGCTGATTAAAACGCCGCGTCGCGTCCAGATGCGGACGTACGAGCGCGGGGTGGAAAATGAAACGCTGGCCTGCGGCACCGGCGCCGTCGCGACGGCGTTGATCGCCGGCGCGCTGGGTCAAGGGCGATCTCCCATGACCCTCCGACAGCAGAGCGGGATGGCCCTTCGCGTTTACTACCGATGGGACGGAATCAATTTCTCCAACGTCTTCCTCGAAGGCGATGCCCGCGTGGTCTATGCGGGCGAGATGGGAGACGAGACTCTTTTCCCGTAGATTGTTTACATGACGCCCACCGACCACCGGCGGCGGGCGTATCGCT
>CAKKOZ010000006.1:0-1938 GCA_919901335.1 Nitrospiria bacterium
GCGTGGAGAAGGGGCGGTTAGGCCGTGTGCGGGGTCTCGGCCATTACCTGAATGAAGGCCTCCACCACCTGGGGATCAACCGGGGCGCCTGAAAAATGGCGGATCTCATGGATGGCCGCTGTCGTTGATGAAGGCTTCTTTACTCGTACCGAAGCGCCTCGATGGGATGGAGCGAAGCGGCGCGGCGGGCGGGATACAGGCCGAAGAAGACGCCGATCGTGATCGAGAAGACGGAAGCCAACAAGATCGAACTGGGCGAGATGATCGTCGGCCAATGGACGAACACCGAGATGATCCGAGAGCTGGCCACGCCCAGGATCACGCCGAGAATTCCGCCGGACAGCGATAGGACAATCGCTTCCACGAGGAACTGCAGAAGGATATCCCGGCCCCTCGCGCCCACCGCCATCCGGATCCCGATCTCCCGCGTCCGCTCCGTCACCGAGACCAGCATGATGTTCATGATCCCGATCCCGCCGACGATCAGAGAGACCGATGCGATGCTTCCCAATAGAAGGGTCATTACTCGGGAAGAGGCCTCGGCGGCGGCGGCGATATCGGTCATATTGCGGACCGTAAAGTCGTCGTCCTGTCCCGGTGGAATCCGATGTCGTTGGCGCAGAAGCCGTTGGACCTCCTCCTGTGCCGTGACGGTTTCCTCGGGGGAGTTGGCCGAAACCAGAATGGTCTGAATGTGGGTCACCCCCATGATCCGTTTTTGGAGCGTGGAGAGAGGAATGATCACGGTATCGTCCTGATCCTGCCCCATGGCCGACTGTCCTTTGGGCGAGAGAAGGCCGATGACTTTAAACGGAACGTTCCGGATTCGAATAATCTGCCCGATCGGATCTTGCGAGCCGAACAGATTATCGGCCACCGTCTTTCCGAGAACCGCCGTTTTGGCCGCCCCTTTGAGATCGGACGGCGTGAACGGGCCCCCCGCACTGAACGACCAGTCACGGACCACAAAGTATTCGGGGCTGCTTCCGGTCACGGACGTGGACCAGTTCTGGTTCGCGCTGACCACCTGGGCCACCGTGCGGAGCGACGGCGCCGCCAACCGCACCGAGGACAATTCCCTTTGAATCGCCAGCGCGTCGTCATTCGTCAAGGTGGTCATCGTCCCGGAACCTCCGCGAACCCCCGCCTGAGTCGTGCTGCCCGGAAAAACCATCAGCATGTTGGAACCGATGCTGGCGATCTGGGCCTCGACCTGGGCCTTGGCCCCCTGTCCGACCGCAACCATGGCAATAACGGCGCCCACCCCGATGATGATCCCCAGCATCGTCAGCGCCGACCGCATCGTATTGCGGGCCAGGGCCCGCCCGGCGATCTTAAAGACGATCAGCAAATTCATGGGACTTTCCCTCCCACCTCTTTTGGAGATTCAAACAATCCCTTTGACAAAATCTCCTTCGCATCGGTGCGACGGGAGACCGGCAGGTCCGAGCGGACGGTCCCATCCCGAAAGGTGATGATCCTGGAGGCATAACGGGCGATGTCCGGCTCGTGGGTTACCACCAGGATCGTAATCCCCTCCCCATTCAGCTTCTGAAAGAGCGCCATGATCTCGACCGAGGTCCGGGTGTCGAGGTTTCCGGTCGGTTCGTCGGCCAGAATCAAGGGCGGTTGCATCACCAGCGCACGCGCGATCGCGACCCGCTGCTGCTGACCTCCGGAGAGCTGGTTGGGATAGGACGATCGCCGGTCTCCCAAACCCACGCGCTCCAGCGCTTCGCCGGCGCGCGCGGCCCGCTCGCGAGCCGACCGTCCATCGTACAGAATCGGAAGCTCCACGTTTTCGATCGCGGTCGTCCGGTGAAGGAGATTAAACCCCTGGAAGACAAACCCGATCTTCTGATTCCGTATCCGGGCCAACTCATTCGGTTTCAACCCGCCGACCTCCACGCCGCCCAGGAGATAGCGGCCGCGGCTCGG
>CAKKOZ010000006.1:2038-18239 GCA_919901335.1 Nitrospiria bacterium
GGAATTTTAACGGCATCGTTTTTGTGACCGACCTTGATCGTAACGTTGGCCGTCATTCCCGGCTTGAGTTTAAGGTCAGGATTTCTGACCCGGATGATCGCGTCATAGGTCACGACATTCTGGACGATGAGCGGCTGATTGTAGATGTCGTGGACCTTTCCATGAAACGGACTTTCGGGATAAGCGTCCACCGTGAACTCGGCCTCCTGGCCCACCCGGACCTTTCCGATATCGGCCTCGTCCACGCTGGTATCAATCTGCATCTCGGTCAGGTCCTGTGCGATCGTGAAAAGGGTCGGGGCCTGAAGCGAGGCCGCCACGGTCTGGCCCACATCCACGTTACGGGAGATGACGATCCCGTCCACCGGCGACCGGATCGTGGTGTAACGGAGATTGGTCTCGGCGAGACGGAGGGATGCCTGATCCTGCATGACCTGAGCCTCGGCGGCCTTCAGTCCGGCAACGGCGAAGTCATAAGCGGTCTGCGCGGCATCCTTGTCACTTTGGGAAACCAGATTTTTTGAAAGAAGCTCCTCCATCCGGCCGAGGTTGCGCTTGGCATCCGACGCGACCACCCGCGCCTTCTCCGCGTTGGCCTCCTCATTCGCCAGCTTCGCACGGGCCTGCTCCAGCTGTGCTTGAAGAAGTGACGGATCGATCTGGGCCACGATCTGGTTCTTTTTTACACGAGAGTTGAAATCGGCGAAGAGCTGTTGAATCGTTCCGGAAACCTGGCTTCCCACCTGAACCGTAACGACCGCGTTGACCTTTCCGGTCGCCGAAACGGCGGCGGTGATCTCACCCTTCCCGATCTTCGCGGTCTTGTACTGAGCGGCCGTCTCATCGCCCCGGAAGAAGACGAACCCCGCGAAGATAACGATGATCAGAAGACCGGCGAGAAGGAACCCCTTTTTTCTAAACAGCTCAAAGAAGCGCATCATGATTGTCTCCGCATTATTCTCTACGACCCACCGCCTTCTGCAGCCGGGATTCGGCAACCCGGTAGTCATAGAGAGCCTGGATCTGCGAGGTCTTGGCATTGGTCAGCAGCACCTGGGCATCGGTCCGCTCCACGGAAGCGCCCAGGCCGGCCAGGAAGCGTCCGTTGGCCAGGTCAAGGTTTTCCTCGGCCTGGCGAACCACGATCTCCGATGTAAGAACCCGCTCTTCGGCCTCTTTGAGATTTGAAAAGGCCTGGTGGACCTCCAGGATAATATTTTGTCGAAGCATTTCTTCATTCGCACCGGTCACGACCCAATGGGCCCGAGCCTCGGCAATCTGGGATTGCGTCAGGTAGCCGGAGAAAATGGGGATGGTCAAGTTCAGCCCCACGTCCCAATTCCAGGCCAATGGAAAGTCCTGTCCGCGATAGGTGTAGTCCGCGACGCCGAAGAGAACCGGGAAATGATTCCGTTGGGCGGAGCGAACCGATGCCTCCGCCGCCCGTCGCTGCGCCGAAAAGGACAGCAGTTCCGGCCGATTCGTCAGCGCCGTCTGAATGGCCTGATCTTCGAAGATCTCGACTTTTTTGAAACTCAGCAGGTCTTCCAGCTCGCCGATCGGACGGTCGGGCGCGCCCATCGTGTTGGCCAACGTAACCCGGGTTATCGTCTCAGCACTTCGGGCCCTGATGAGGTCGAGCCGCGCATTGGTAAGGTCCACTTCCGCCTTCGTAACGTCGAACCGCGCGCGGGTGCCCGCCTGGTGGAATCCTTCGACCTGCTCAAGATGTTGCTCGAACTGTCGGACCGTCTCCTCACGGACCTGAACCAGACGCCGGGCCTCCAGAAGACCGAAGTAGGCCACCTTGACGTTGACCACGACGGTTTGACGGGAGGCCTCTTCACTCAAGTCACTTCCCCGCAGGTTTTCTCGGGCCGATTCCAGCTCAGCGCCGGTCTTCCCAAAATCGAAGATCCGCTGCTGAAGCGAGAGACTTGCCAGGTAGTTGTTAAACGACGTACGGGAGGTCCCCGAAGGCGTGGATGAGGCGGCAGCCCGATTGTAATCGGACTGGAGATCGAGTCGGGGGAAGAAATTCGCCCGGGCCTCTCCCACTCGTGCCCGCTGAACGTACAAAGCTCCCCGCGCGGCCAGAAGACTGGGATGGCGACCGAGCCCGGTCTCGACGGCCTCTTGCAGCGTCAACCGGCCGACCGCTGCTGAGGGCTCCTCCGCAAAAACATGCGCTGAAAAGAGGAACACGACAACAAGAAGTCCGAAGCCGACTATTCGATGACGATCTAAGTCCATGTCATCATCTCATGATTCACGGATTGGATAAGGTCATTCTTTTCCCCGGATGAGCTCCGCCTCTGCTATGGCAGTCTCCGCTTCCGATACGGACTGACGTCGGCGGGCCAGGAGGGTATAGGCCGTCGGGATGATGAACAAGGTCAGCAGTGTGCCGAGCAGCAGGCCTCCGACGATCACCCAGCCGATCTGCTGACGGGATTCGGCGCCGGCGCCGGTCGCCAGGGCCAGGGGAATTGCGCCTAAGATCATGGCGGCCGTCGTCATCAGAATGGGGCGCAAGCGCAGCGCGGCGGCCTCGATCACCGCTTCGTGGACCTCCCGACCGCGTTCCTGTAACTGGTTGGCGAATTCCACGATCAGAATCCCGTTCTTTGCGATCAGGCCGACCAGCATCACCAGGCCGATCTGGCTGTAAACATTCAGCGTGCCGCCGGTCAGCTTAAGCGACAGCAGCGCGCCGGCGATGGCCAGCGGGACGGTAAGCATAATAATGAAGGGGTCTATAAAACTTTCGAACTGCGCCGCCAGCACCAGATAGAGGAAGGCCAGGGCCAGCACGAAGGCCAGATACATGCTTGCGCCCGATTCTCTGAACTCGCGCGACTGTCCGTCCAGCGCCGTTTGTGCATCGGCCGACAACCCATCCGCGGCGGCCCTCTCCATGAAGGCCAGCGCGTCGCCCAAGGCGACGCCGGGCGCAAGGTTGGCCGAAATGGTTGCGGAGCGCAGGCGGTTGAAGTGGTTCAGCTCCTTCGGCGCCACGGTTTCCGTGACCTTCACGAGGTTGGCCAACTGCACGAGTTGTCCGTCCGTTCCCCGCACGTAGATGGCGGTCAGATCGTCGGGATTCGTGCGGTCTTTGTCCGCCAGCTTGACGATGACGTCGTACTGCTCGCCTTCCCGCTTGAATCGGGTCACCTGCCGGCCGCCGAGCAGCGTCTCCAGGGTGCGGCCGACCGCTTCCACCTCGACGCCGACATCCGCCGTCTTTTCGCGATTCAGTTTCACGGTCAATTGCGGTTTGTTCAATTTCAGGTCGGAGTCCATGTTGACGAGGCCCGGAAAGGTGCGGGCCTTGGCTAACAGCTTGTCGATCATGGTTTGCAGCTCGGCATAGCTGCTCGCCTGCACCACGAACATGACGGGCGGATTACGGAAGCTCTGGCCGAGCGACGGCGGATTGACCGGGAAGGCCAGGACGCCCGGCAGCCCGAACATTTTGGGCATCAGGTCCCCCACAATCTGCTGCTGCTTGCGCTCCCGTTCCGACCAGGGCTTGAGCATGACAAACGAGAAAGCCGACGTGACCGGATTGGGCCGTTCCAGACCCGGAGCAACGACCATGAAATAGGTCCTGATCTCCGGCACCTGTGCGTATAACCCTTCCACACGCCGTGCATAGCTGTCGGTATAGGCCATGGTCGCCCCTTCGGGCGCCAGCAGGACGCCGATGATGATGCCGCGATCTTCCAGCGGCGCCAGCTCGGACTTGAGCGTGGTGAAGAGCACGACAATCACGCCCGCAGCCGCCAGCCCCAGCGATAGAATAAACACGCGGTGGTTCAAGGAACGGGTCAAGAGCGTCTTATAACCGGCATTGAGCCGGTTCATCCACGCTTCGATCAGCCGATAGATCCGGCCGTGCTGGCGTTCATGGCGCAACAGCTTCGAGCACATCATGGGAGTCAGGGTCAGGGCGACGAATCCGGACACAATCACGGCCCCGGATACCGTCAGCGCGAATTCCCGAAACAGACGTCCGGTCGTGCCGGTCATGAAAGCGACCGGGACGAAGACCGCCGCCACCGTGACCGTCATCGCCAGGACGGCAAAGGCGATCTCTTTACTGCCTTCGAAGGCCGCCTGGACCGGAGGCATGCCGTGCTCGATCCGGCGGTAGATGTTCTCCAGCATCACGATCGCATCGTCGACGACCAGCCCGATCGCCAGCACCAGCGCCAGCAAGGTAAGGACGTTCACGGTGAAGCCCAGGGCGTAGACGAAGATGAACGCGCCTATCAGGGATACGGGAATCGTCACGAACGGGATCAGCGTGGCGCGCCCCGACCGAAGAAAGAGGAAAATGACCAGGACCACCAGGATCAGCGCTTCAGCCAGGGTCTCAAAAACCGATTGGATCGACTCATCGATGAAGACCGAGCTGTCGAAGCCGATCTGGAGTTTCATGCCGTCGGGCAGCGCATCCATCAGTTTGGGCAGCTCCGCCTTGACGGCCTTGGCGACGGCCAGCGTGTTGGCGGTGGATTGTTTGACCACGCCCACGCCGACGGCGGGGTTGCCGTTGACCCGCACCGTGTTACGGTCGTCGGCGGCGCCGAGTTCGGCGTACCCCACGTCGCGCAGGCGCACCGGATAGTCATTGACCTGACGGATGATGAGTTGATCGAACTCTTCCGGCGTGCGCAGATCGGTCTCCATCAGGACGGTGAATTCCCGCTGACGGCTTTCGATCCGGCCCGACGGCACTTCGATATTTTGCCGGCGCAGGGCGTTTTCGACGTCCAGCGGGGTGAGCCCGTAGGCCGCCAGCCGCTCCCGATCCAGCCATAAGCGCATGGCGTAACGGCGCTCGCCGCCGATGATGACGCTGGCGACACCCGGCAGCGTCTGCAGGCGGTCTTTTACGTATCGGTCGGCATAATCGGTGATCTCGAGCGGCGTATGCCGTTCGCTGGAGAAGGCCAGCCAGAGAAAGGGAAACGCATCCGCCTCGATCTTGGCGATGACCGGTTCTTCCGTTTCATCCGGGAGCCGCCCGCGGATGCGGGAAACACGGTCGCGCACGTCGTTCGCGGAGGCCTCAATGTCCCGGTCCAGTGTAAACTCGATGCTGATTTGACTGACCTCTTCACGGCTGGCCGACTTCATCACCCGGATTCCCTCGATACCGGCGAGCGAATCTTCCAGCGGCTGGGTGATCTGGCTTTCAACGATTTCGGCGGTCGCGCCGGGATAAACGGTGCGCACCGAGACAATCGGCGGGTCGATGTTGGGATATTCCCGGACGGCCAGGCGTGTGTAGGCGATGATGCCGATCAGAATCAGCATCAGACTCATGACGGTCGCGAGCACCGGACGGCGGATTGAAATATCGGGGAGCATCATGGTGATTTCTCCGAGCTACGGTTTTTCCGCAGCGGGGACTTCGGGTTTTGCAGCCGAGGGATCGATCACCATGACCGGCGCCCCCTCAAAGATTTTTGTCTGCCCGCCGGTCACGACCGTGTCATTAGTGCGCAGGCCCTCGACGATCTCGACAAGCCCCTCCAGCCGCCGGCCGATCTTGACCTTGGTTAGGGCGGCCTTGCCGTCCACAATGCGGTAGACGAACTGATCCTGCCCCATCGGCACCAGGGCCTGTTCCGGGATCAGGATTGCGTTCGGGCGTTTGGCCAGCACCAGTTTCACGCGGGCGAACATACCGGGGCGCAGATCGCCGCGCGGGTTAGGGACATGGGCCCTCAAAAGAATCGTCCGTGACGCGTCATCGATTCGGGGGTCGATGGCGTATATTTGGCCCTCAAACATCCGCTCCGGCATGGCATCCGCCTGGAGATTCACCGTCTGCCCCGTATGGACCCGTCCCAGATAAACTTCCGGGATGCGGAAATCGATTTTTATTGCGCCGATGTCTTCCAGATTAACGATCGCCTGTCCCGGCTGGACGTAACCGCCCGGGCTGACCAGGCGGAGTCCGAGCCGGCCTGAAAACGGCGCCCGGAGCGTCGTTTTGTCCAACCGGGCCTGGAACAGGGCGAGGTTCGCCTGAGACTCCCTCAGCTTCGCCACAATCTCATCATAGGCCTGCGGGCTGAGCAGCTTCTCCTCGTTCAACTGCCTGGCGCGGTCGTAATTCATCTGGTTGAGATGGAACACGGCGCCGGCCTGCTCCGCTTGGGCCTTATATTCCGCAGGATCGATGCGGACCAGAACGGATCCGTCCTGGACCGCCTGGCCCTCGGAAAAATCAATGCCGATGATCCTGCCGGCGATTTCGGAACGGATCACGACGGATTCATTGGCCTGAAGCGTTCCGACCGTCTCGACCTCTTCAGATACGGTGCCGGCCTTCACCGGCGCGGCCTCAACCGGCATGGCGCGCGGACCGCCGGAACTCCCTTGTTGGTCCACGCCGTTTTCAGCACGATGGGTCACACCCCACACCGTGACGGCAACGACGGCAATAACGACCATGATCCAGAATAAGCGATTCGAACGATTGATCATTTTCCCCCGCCCGGATGTTGTTTGAACGCGGTTCCAAGCGCTACATGTTTTTCTGTGTTTCCTCCAGCACCCCGGAAAGAAAGATGCCGATTTTACGCTGGAGATTCAGGATCGCCAGATGCCGGGTATACGTCGCCCCGATTACATCCCGTTCCGCCTCGATCAGCGTTTGATTCGCGTCGAGCAAATCGATATGGGTTGATGAGCCGAAGGTGAATTGCTTCGACACCATCTCATAGTTTTCATCGGCAAACCGGACCTGCTCCTCCCGGGACTGCAGAACACGGGTCGCGGCCTCCAGGTTCAGCGAGGCCTGGGTCACTTCGAGGTCCACCCGCTTTTTTAATCGGGCCGTCTCCAGGCGACCCGACTCAAGCCGGGATCGGGCCTGGGCCATCTCGGCCCGACGAAGGCCTCCTTCGAAAACCGGAAATTCCAGTTTCGCCCCGATGACCCAGCCCTGATCAATGAAAAAGGTGGATCGGGGATCCTGGTTCCGGCTGAAGTACGTGCCATCAAGAGAGAGACTGGGCAGAAAATTTCCACGGGCAAAGACCACCCCTTCCTTTGCGATCTCCTCCTGAAGACGGCTTCGATGGACATCCTCGCGCGAATCAAGCGCCGCCGTCAGCAGTCCGGAGCCGGTCTCGCCCGGTATTTTAGGAACGGACGGCTCGCTGATTTCAGCATCGTCCGGAAGCCCGGATAGAATATCGAGCTCCCGTTTTTTGACCGCCGCATCATTTTCGAGGGCCACCCGATCGGCCTGTGCGCGCGCAAGTTCCGCTTGTGCGCGCAGCAAAACCGATTGAGTCACCTCACCCACCTTGTACCGCAATTCGGACAGACGGCGATGTTCTTGGAGACGCTCCACATTTCTTTGCTGGGACTCCAGGCTCTTCTGGGCCTCAAGCCGTCCGTAGTACACCTCGGCGACATGGAACAGCATCGATTCGATTGAGAGGTCATGGTTTTTCTTGGCCACCTCGATGCCTCGTTTCGCGATCCGGATCCCGGCCGCGCCTTTTCCCCCTGCATATAACGGCTGCTCCAACGTCACCTCGATTCCGTAGCTGTGCTCAGGCTGGAGAATGACCGTTGAGTTTCCCAGGTCGCGACTTTTTTCGGGATAGCGATTGTACGTGCCGCTCAAGGTCACTTTCGGCATCACCGCGGAAAAGGCCCGCTGTTTTTCTTCCTCCGACTGGCGAATGCCTTCCCGGGCGATCTGGACCTCTTCGTTTTTCTGAAGCGCAATGGAATAGGTCTGGTTCAGCGAAAAAGTCTCACCGTAAACGCTCTGGACGCCTAACAGCACGAACGGCAAGACACCGGCCGATATTCTTTTGATCATGCCCCGCCCTCCTCTTGACCCTCTACGATGGACGAACTCGCATTGAGAACAGCCGTCAACTCGGCCGTGGCCGCCGCCACATCCGACCGGGACAGAACAGCCGATACGACCGCAACCCCGGCAATTTTAACGGCCATCACCTGACGGATATTTACCATAGAAATTCCCCCGATGGCAATGATGGGGATGCGGACCTGACGACGAAATTGCTTCAAGGCCTCGCAGCCGAGAGGGGGCCGCGCCTGTTTCGTCGTGGACGAGAAAACGGGTCCGATCCCGAGATAATCGGCCCCGCCGGCTTCGGCCTCACACGCCTGCGGAAGCGTGTGGACCGAGACCCCGATGATCCGCCGCGGCCCCAGAAGCGATCGAGCCGCCGACAACGGGAAATCCTCCTGCCCGAGATGAACCCCGTCGGCCTCGACGGCCAGCGCAAGATCCACCTCGTCATTGATCACGAACGTCACGCCGCTCCGATGAGCCAGCGCCCTAAGCTCGACCGAATTGAAATAGGCATCCCGTTTGGAGAGGTCCTTCGCGCGGTATTGAATGTGCCTCACGCCGCCGGCGATCGCTGCCGCGGCCACGTCCATCAAAGATCGTCCCATTAGCGCGCTGTGATCTAAGATCAGGTAGAGACCGGAAGGCAGCCGACAGGCTTTGCCTGGGGCTGCCGCGGGGTCTGGGGGCATCGGAGAACCCATCGTCAACCAGAAACGCGCGCCTGTTCGGAGGAAAGAAATTTTTCAAGGTAACCGGTCGAGATCCGACCCTTCTGAAACACGGCGTCATCGAAGATTCGTTTATGGAGCGGGATCGTCGTTTTGATTCCCTCGACCATGAACTCATCCAGAGCCCGACGCATCCGGGCGATGGCCGCATCCCGGTTTTCGGCATGGACGATGAGCTTGGCGATCAGCGAGTCGTAATGCGGGGGGACCAGGCCGTTGCACATCATCGCAGTATCAACACGGACCCCCGGCCCGCCGGGAGACCGAAAGGCCGAGATCGTCCCGGGAGACGGCGTGAAGGTGTCCGGGCACTCGGCATTGATCCGGCATTCGAAGCTGTGGCCGCGCAACTTGATGTCGCTCTGGCGGAACTCGAGCGGCCGGCCGGCCGCAATCTTGATCTGTTCCTTGATCAGATCAATTCCGGTCACCATCTCGGTCACCGGATGCTCGACCTGGATCCGGGTGTTCATCTCCATAAAATAGAACCGGTGATCCTTGTCCAGCAGGAATTCCACGGTCCCGACGTTGCAGTAATTGACCGACTTGGCCACTTCCACCGCAACGGCCCCGAGTTCCCGCCGAAGCGGTTCATCCACCGCCGCAGACGGCGATTCCTCAATGAGCTTTTGGTGCCGGCGCTGGACGGAACAGTCCCGTTCCCCCAGATGAACCGTCCGGCCTTTTTCATCGGCAATAATCTGGACCTCGATATGCCTCGGCTCAAGGAAATATTTTTCCAGATAGACGCCGCTGTCCCCGAACGCCGTCTTGGCCTCGGCCTGGGCCGTCTGGAACGCCGACAGAAGATCCTCCTCCTGCGTCACCACCCGCATCCCGCGCCCGCCCCCGCCCGCCGTCGCTTTAATGATGACCGGATAGCCGATCCGCTTTGCCACCTCCAGCGCTTCCTTCTCTTCCGGGATGATTCCCTGGCTGCCCGGCAGAACCGGGAGGCCTTTCTTGACCATGATCTCCCGGGCCTTCGCTTTGTCTCCCATCATGGCAATGTTCTCGGAGGTCGGCCCGATGAATTTGATCCCGATGGACTGGCACACCTCCGCAAAGTGCGCGTTCTCGGCCAGAAATCCGTATCCCGGATGAATCGCATCGGCGCCCGTAATCTCGGCCGCGCTCAGGATGTTCGGAATATTCCGGTAGCTCAGAGCGGCGTCCGGCGGTCCGATGCAGATATGCTCGTCCGCCAGACGGACGTGAAGCGCCTTCGCATCGACTTCGGAATAAACCGCCACGGTTTTTATCCCGAGCTCACGACAGGCCTGGATGACCCGGACGGCGATCTCGCTTCGATTGGCCACTAAAATTTTTTTGAACATGCGCGTGCGGATCTTTCAGGCCGGTGTCAGGGGTTCAATGCGGAACAGAGGCTCGCCGTATTCAACCGGCTGGGCGTTTTCGACCAGGATCTCGACGATTTTTCCGTCCCACTCGGATTCGATCTCATTCATGAGTTTCATCGCCTCGATCACGCAGATAATCTGTCCCTTCTTGACGACGCTCCCCACCTCGGCATAGGGATCCGCATCGGGAGCCGGCGAACGATAAAACGTCCCCACAACCGGTGCGGTCAGGGTCAGCCAGCCGGCCGGCATCGGCACCGGCGCAAGCGTGGACGCTTGCGGGTGCGGGGCTTCCGCGGGAGCCGCCGGTGTCGATGGAAGTCCCTCGGGTGCGGGGGGCGGAGGAAGGGATGAGCGTTCCTTTTTGATCCGAACCCGCACGCCGGATTTTTCCAGCTCCAGCTCCGAGATTTCGCTTTGCTGAATCAACTCGATCAGCTCTTTTAGCTCCTTGAGATTCATTTGGGTTTATGCCCGCTCCACATACGCATGACTTCGAGTGTCGATTTTGATGACGTCCCCCTCTTCGAGATACAGCGGCACTTTAATCGTCGCCCCGGTTTCGAGGACGGCCGGCTTGGTTCCGCCGCTGGCCGTATCTCCGCGGACACCGGGATCCGTCCGGGCGATCTTGAGATTGACAAAGGTCGGGACTTCCACGGTCAGCGGCTTGCCTTTGTAGATCAGGATTTTCACCCGCATGTTCTCTTTCAGGAAATCCCGGCTTTCCCCCAGTTGACCCTGGTCGAAGGACAGCTGCTCGTAGCTGGATGTGTCCATAAAGTGGTACTCGGGCCCCTGGGCATACAGGAACTGCATCTCTTTTTCTTCCATGTCCGGCTCGTCGAGCGTCTCGCCGGAACGATAGGTCCGTTCCAGAATATTCCCGGTTTTAAGGCTCTTCAGCCTCGTGCGGACGAAGGCGCCTCCTTTTCCGGGTTTGACATGCTGATAATCAACGATGATGAACGGCTCGCCGGAGATTTCGACCTTGGCGCCGCTTCGAAATTCGCTTGTTGAAATCACACCCACCCCTTCTTATCCTTGACTCGATCCACAGGTCAAGCGCCTTATAGTTCCGTCTTCAGTTGCGAGCCGGCGCGCCGGAGCAAAAAACGCGCCTTTCCTAAATTGCCGTCCGGACGAATCACGAGAATCAGAAAGTACTCGGCCGTGACTCGACGGAGCATCACCACGGAACGGTCCGTGATGGTCATCAGTTCCGAGACCGCTCCGAATTCGACCGACTCGGACAGCATTCCAGCCGACTTGAACAGCCCGCCAAACTCAGCCCCGATCACCTGGAGATCAATCCGGGAATCCCGTTTTTGCTCCTCCACGACGATCCCATCCATGCCGACGATGGCGATCCCGCCGGCCTCTTCCAGATCCTGGATCACCCGTTGCAGACTTTCGGCAAGACTCATCGGTCCTGCCCTTTCTTGATGCTGTTCAGCCAGAGCTGAAGACGCTGTATCTTTTGCGTCTTCTGCCGCTCCCGATCCGCAACGGGCGCGGGTTCCGCGGGAGGCGGTTCCGTTGAAACGGCGGACGGCGGAGCGGGAACGGCCGAGGGGGATTCCGAAACCGGTTTTGCACCGCTTTTGATTTGCGGGCCCTCGTTCAGCCGCTTTGACAGCTCGACCGTCTCCTCCAATTTTCTAAACAACGCCTGGTGGCTCGGGTCCCTTGCCAGCAACCGGCGATAAATGGCGATCCCTTTTTCATAATAGCCCTGCTTGATATAAAGATCGGCCAAGGCCTCGGTCGTGATTTCCTCGGTCGGCGGCGAAGCGGCCGGCTCTTCATCCAGAAACGGCTCCGACGTCTGGAGACGATCCGCTTCCGACGGCACCGGAGGGGCCTCCATCGCAGCCGGTTCGGTCTTCGGTGCCGGTTGGGCGTGGGGGGTCTGTTCCACCTGCATCTCAACCGGGGCCGATTCCATCAAGACAGTGGATCGCTCCTGTATTTTCTGACGTTCCGCCTGCTCGATGCGATCCAATTCCTCCAGGATGAGCTTCATTTCGGCATCCCTGGAGTTTGACAATAAGACCGCCTGACAGGAAACCCGGGCCTTGTCCGTCTGTCCCGCCTCCTTGTAGAGATTGGCCAGCTTCCGGTGCGCAAGAAGGTTTTCAGGGTCAGCCTTGATCACCTGTTCAAATTCGGCCTTCGCCTCGGCGATCTGACCCTTTTCAAGATGAACTTTTCCCAGAGTCGCCCGGGCGGCATGAAAGTGCGGGTGGGCCTTCAGTCCATCGGCTAGAATCACCACGGCCTCGTCCGGCATCCCGGCCCTCAGGTACTCTTCGGCCAACGGCACAAAGAGCCTCGACTTGGGATCTTTTGCCAATTTTTCGGTGAGTTTAACAATCTCGGGTGAAAGAGGACTTCCCTGTATTCTTTTTCCATCCATAGAGAATTCAAAGAGATTGAGTTTGGAGACGCCACATCATAACAAATCCCGGCAAAAAGTCAACGAATGATCCGATCGTCCGTTCTCGACCGGGCTTTCAATTTCACGATCTCATCCAGAATGCGCTCGGCCACCTCGGCCTTGGACAGTTTGGGCAGCGCCGTGGTTGTACCGTGAGCGTCCATCAGCGTTACGATATTGGTATCCAGATCGAAGCCGGCACCTTCTTGCGTCACATCATTGGCCACGATCAAATCCAGCCCTTTTTGTTCCAGCTTGGCCCGGGCCCGATTCAGTACATCTTCGGTCTCGGCCGCGAAGCCCGCCACGATTCGGCTGCCCCGTTCAGGGCCAAGATCTGAAAGAATATCCGGAGTGGGTTCCAGTTCAAGAAAGAGCGTAGAGGTATCTTTCTTGAGTTTCTGATCGGCCCGAAACCGAGGGCGATAATCCGCAACCGCGGCCGCCATGATCAGGAGGGTCGTTTCGGGGAAATACCGCCGGACGGCGTCCCGCATCTCCTCGGCCGTTTGTACAAGAACCCGCTCAACGTTTGCCGGACCGGCAAGAGACGTCGGACCGCTGACCAGAATGACCCGCGCCCCGCGCCACCGGGCGGCGCGCGCCAGCGCATAGCCCATCTTCCCGGAGGATCGGTTCGTGAGATACCGGACGGGATCAATCGGTTCCCGGGTCGGCCCGGCCGTGATCAGGACGGTTTCCCCGATGAGGTCGCATCGCCGACTTAAGCGGCTCAAAACGGCCGACAGGATCCTCTCCTCGGAGGCCAACCGGCCGACGCCTTCCTTCCCGGAGGCCAGGGGGCCTTCTTCGGGCGGAACGATTTGAACGCCGAGGCCGTCCAGAACGGAGAGATTGCGCTGCAGCACGGGATAGTTCCACATATCCCCATCCATCGCCGGCGCCATCACCATGGGAGCCCGGCTGGCCGTCACAAGCGTCGTCAGGAGATCGTCCGCGATCCCATTTGCAATTTTGCCGATAATATTGGCCGTCGCCGGGGCAATCAGGATCAGGTCGACCTGTTCGGCCAGCGTCAAATGCCGGATTTCATCGGAGGGATCAAACAGGCTCGTGTAAACAGGCCGACGGGACAGAACCTGAAACGTCAACGGCGTGATGAATTGCCGCGCGGAGGACGTCATCACGACCGTGACTCGCGCACCGGCTTCAACCAGCCGCCGCAAAATCAGAACCGATTTATAGGCCGCAATGCTTCCCGTGACGGCCAAGAGAACATGTTTGTCGCGCAGAGTTGTTTCCATGGACGATCCGTTATTCCTCCGGCTCGACCGCCGGAGCCACTTCCACTTTTCGGTTGTTGACATACACGGCCAGATCCTTCTTGATTTCGCTCTCGTCTTCCCGCGGCAACATCGTTTTGGCCTTGGCCCGGGCCCTGTCCTCAATCGCTCGGGCCAGCAGGGACTCTTTCAATGCCGTCTTGGCCTCTTTGCCGGTCACAAATTCCGTCTTTCCCTGCAGCACCTCATCCAAAGCCACCGTTGACGCCTTGGTGAACTTGCTCGTAATGAGAGGGCTCGAACCCTGCACCAGCTGCCGGGCCCGCTGGGCGGCGATGATCACCAAACGATACCGAGTGTCAATTTTGGTATCGTCATATTCCTTCAACAGCGACATCATATCCATCTTTTTAATACCCCCCTCTTGGTTGGCTTATTTTAAGAATTGCTCCCGGATCCAGTTTTGATCGGCATGCGTCATCCGGAGCCGTTCCGCTAGAACAATGGACTCCAGATCACGCGTTGCTTTTTCAATCTTATCATTGATGATTAGATAGTCGTAGTCGACAAAATTCCGAATTTCCTTCTTGGCGACGCGAAAGCGCCGCTCGATCTCCTCCGGCGCATCCGAACGCCGGTCCCGAAGTCGTTCCATCAATATTTCCATTGAGGGGGGAAGGACAAAGATGAAGATTCCTTCCGGAAACCTTTTCTTCAACAGCTGCGCCCCCTGAACATCCACATCCAGCAGCAGGTCTATCCCGCTGTCCATCGTCCGCTTCAAAAACCCCGCATGGGTTCCATAAAGGTTATGGTGGACCCTGGCCCATTCGGCGAATTCCTCCTGCCGGACCCTTTGCATGAACTCGGGTTCCGTTACAAAAAAATAATCCTTCCCGTTGACTTCGCCGGTCCGCGGCGCGCGAGTGGTGTATGAAATGGAATACTGCAGACCGGACACGCGATGCGCCATTTCACGGCAGAGCGTGGTCTTCCCCGCGCCCGAGGGTGCGGATACGACCAGGAGCAGTCCCCTTCGCTTGGGGATGATCTTTCCCTTGCCCTTTAATTGTGCAGCGTTCACTCGATGTTCTGAACCTGCTCCCTCATTTTTTCCAGTTCACTTTTGATTGCGACGACCCCCATCGCAACGGGGGCATCGCTGGACTTGGAGCCGATTGTGTTCACCTCGCGATTCATCTCCTGGATGAGAAAATCCAGGCTTCGCCCGATGGCATCGCTTCCCTGGATCATGGTCTTGAATTGACCCAGATGGCTTTTCAAGCGGGTCAGCTCTTCACTGACATCCGATCGCTCGGCAAACAGGGCCACCTCCTGGGCCAGGCGGCCGGGGTCCAGTTTCGCGCCCTGCGTCAGGCGCTCAATTCGATCTTTAAGACGCGCTTGATATCCTAAAACCATGGCCGGGATTCGGGTCTCGATTCGACGCAGGGCCTTTTCAATGAACTGAAGGCGCCGGCGAAGATCCCTAACCAGGGCCTGGCCTTCTTTCTTGCGCATCGCCTCCAGCCGGTCCATCGCCTCTTTGACCCGTTTCTGGATCTGCGATGCCAATTCGTCCGTGGCCTCCTCCAACTCTCCCGTGGTGACGATGTCCCTGAAGCTCATCAGCATCGCCAGATCCACCGGACCGGGCAGCGAAAGCTTCGCCTTGACCTCTTTCAGGATACGAGCATACTGCCGGGCCAGTTCGAGATCCACCTCAAGCCGCTTCGTCTGCTCGGCAGCCCCATTAACCGTCACAGCCAGTTCCAGCCGGCCGCGTGTAAAGCGCCCCTGCAGCCGTTTCCTAAGGGGAGTTTCCAGCGGCAGAAGAAATTTTGGCAGCCGTACCGTGATGTCGCTGTATTTATGATTGGTCGAACGAAGTTCGGCTACCATTACAAGATCTCGGTAACGGCCCTCGCTTCGGCCGTACCCGGTCATGCTTTTAATCATCAGGAACCGCCCTTATAAATTAAGGTTTTGAACGTGTGATTATATATATCGTGGGACAGGATGTCAAACGGAAGATCGGATGGGTTTTTGGATCAGCCGTTTCCGCCGATTTGTTTGTAATAACCGCAAATCGGCTTTAATTCACACTCCGAACAGCGGGGAGTCTTCGCCTTGCAGAGGTAACGACCGTGAAGCAGCAGTTGATGAGAGACGCGGGTCCATTTCTTGCCTGGAATGAGTCGCCCGAGGTCCTTTTCGATCTCATCCGGATCATCCGAACGAGTCAATCCAAGACGCTGACTCACCCGCCGGACATGGGTGTCCACCACGATGGCCGGAAGGCCGAAGCAATTCCCCAAAATGACTCCGGCCGTCTTCCGCCAAACGCCGGGCAGCTCGACTAATTCATCCATCGTCCGCGGAATTTTACCGCCGTGTTTCTCGACCAGGACCCGGCAGCAGCCGATGATGTTCTTGGTTTTGTTTTTGTAGAATCCGGTCGACCGGATCTCTTGTTCCAGAACGGCCGGATCGGCCTTGGCGTAATCCTTCGCGCTCTTGTACTTTTTAAACAGATGCGGCGTCACCTTATTCACGCGTTCATCGGT
>CAKKOZ010000007.1 GCA_919901335.1 Nitrospiria bacterium
CGGCTCACGGATCATCCGGCCCATGACGGAACGGACAGCCATGTCTGGTCGCCGGATGGAAAAACAATCCTCTTTGTTTCGGAACGGGATTTGAATCTCGAAATCTATGGGATGGCATCCGACGGATCGGGGCCGCGCAATCTGACGAATCATCCGGGCACGGACGACGGGCCGGTTGGGTTGCTGGAGGGTCGGAGCATCGTATTCGTCTCGGATCGAAGCGGCGGGATGGAAATCCATCGAATGGCGAGTGACGGCACAGACGCCATGCAATTGACGACGGCCGGCGGGGACTCTTTCTGGCCGGTCGGGTCTCCGGATGGAAGCCGGATCGCGTTTACCTCGACGCGGGATGGGAATCCGGAAGTCTATGTGATGGACGGAGACGGGTCTCATCAGCGCCGAATGACCCATACGGATGCGGAGGAGAAGTGGGTGTCGTGGATCAAGTAAAGTGGATAGATGATAGGGGCTGGATGATCATGAAGATGATACTGTGTTTGACGCTATCATCCATCATCTTACATCCAGCATCTGTTTTGGCCAAGCATACGGCGAGCCGGATCGTTTACGGGCCGACCCAGCTCTTTGTGACGTTAAAGGGGCTCCGCGAGTTCTACGTTATTGATCGAAACGATCCCACGCAGATCCGCAAGGTGCCGGTCGATTCGCCGCCCTGCGGCGGTTTTATAACCCCGGACGGCCGGGATTTCTATGTGGCGCTGGGCGAGGCGGATGCCATCGCGGTGGTGGACACGCGGTCCAACACCGTTCGGGCGACGATTTCATTAAAAGATGAGAAGGCCGGTTATATGGACCCGGGTGGGATGGCCGTCTCACCGGATGGAAAGACGATCTATGTCGCCAATGAATCGGCGAACAATCTATCGGTGGTGGATCTGGAAAGCCGCACCGTCAAGAAAACCATTCCGTTGGGTGTCGGCCCGCAGGCCGTGGCGATGACGCCGGATGGAAAGACACTCTACGTGACCGACTTCCACTCGATTCACGTCGTGGATTCGGCCAGCGGAAGGGTCAAGGCCCAATTGACCTTGAGGGATCCGGCATCGGATGCGGCCCGGACCGTCATCCTGCCGGACGGTGAAGAAATCATTCACGGGCCGAGAGACATCGTCATGGCCCCGGACGGCAAGACGGTCTATGCGGCCATCGAGGATAGCGGGGAAGTTGCCATTTTAGATACCGGGACAAACCGGATCCGCGCGATGGTGAAGGTCGGGAGTTATCCGGGCGGGCTGGCCTTATCCCCGGACGGCCGGTTCCTTTATATCGCCCATCGCGATGCGCGCGAGGTCTCGGTTCTGGACACGGCGCAGGCGAAGGTCGTCAAGAAGATCGCGGTTGGGCAAGATCCATGGGACATCACCGTTTCACCGGACGGCCGGATGATCTATGTGGTAAACCAGGGCTCCTCGGACGTTTCGATGATCGATGCTTTTAGTTATAAAGTCGTTTCAACCGTGATGTTAGGGGCGGTTACCGGACGAAAAATAGCCTTCGAGTCCAGACGGTCCGGAAATTGGGAGATTTATCTCATGAATGCCGACGGGACGGACCAGGTCCGTCTGACCCATACGACGGCCGAGAACCGGGCCCCGTTCTGGTCTCCGGACGGGCGCAAGATTTTGTTTGTGTCGGACCGTGACGGCAACAAAGAGGTCTATCGGATGAATGCGGACGGATCGGATCAACGCAATCTCACGCGCAGCGAGGGACAGGATTTTAGCCCCTCCCTGTCGCCGGACGGTCAGTGGATCACATTTGTTTCCAAGCGGGACGGCCGTCGGGAGATCTACCGGATGGATACGGAAGGACGCCGTCAATCCCGTTTAACAGCAGCCGGTGATAACTGGAATCCCAACTGGTCGCTGGACGGACGGACGGTGGCCTTCGTTTCGAGCCGGGACGGCAATAACGAAATTTACCTTATGAAGCCGGACGGGACGGCGCAGACCAATCTGACGAAAAACCCCGCCGAAGACGGCCGCGGAAGTCATTCCTGGTCGCCGGACGGATCCAAGATCGCCTGGGTCACGAACCGGGATGGAAATTGGGAGATCTATGTGATGAATGCGGACGGGTCACGACCGGTTAATGTGACGCGGAATCCGGCGGAGGAGGGCATCGGAATGTTTGTATGGTCCCCGGATGGCCGGCAGATATCATTCATTTCAACGCGGGACCATAATGAAGAAGTGTATGTCGTCAATGCGGACGGAACCGGTTTACTGAATCTTTCGAAAAACCCGGCGATGGATGATATCCCGCTCTGGTCTCCGGACGGGAAAAAAGTGGCCTTTGTCTCCAATCGGACCGGGTTCGACGAGATCTATGTCATGGATGCCGACGGCCGACATCAGGTGCAATTGACTTTTACAAAGACAAGGGAGGACTATCCCCGATGGCAACCCTAACCGGCTTTTTAACCCTTCTAACCTTTCTAACCTTTCTGCCCACGGCATCGGCCGGGGGGAAAAAGATCGTTTACGAATTAAAACAGGGCGGTTATTGGGAAATCTACGCGATGAATGCGAACGGGACCGATGTGAAGCGTCTGACCGATACCCAGGCCGATAACCGCGCGCCCCACTGGTCGCCGGATGGAACAAAAATAATTTTTGTTTCGGAGCGCGATGGGAACAAGGAAATCTACGTCATGGATGCGGACGGTTCGCATCCGACCAACCTGACGCGCAACAAGGAACAGGATTACAACCCGATCTGGTCTTCCGATGGAAGGCGCGTGGCGTTTGTCTCGGATCGGGACGGCAATCAAGAAATCTACTCCGCGGCGGCGGATGGAAGTCAACCGGTCCGGCTGACCCGGAGCGAGGCGCGGGATTACAGTCCCGCCTGGTCGCCGGACGGCACCCGGATCGCCTTTGTATCACGACGGGATGACAATTATGAGATATACACGATGGATGCCGATGGAAGCGATCCGGTCAATCTTACGCAGAATCCCGCTGAAGACGGCCGTGGTTTTCATTCCTGGTCTCCGGACGGCGCCCGGATCGCCTGGGGAACGGACCGCGACATGAACCGGGACGGCAACTGGGAAATCTACGTGATGAACGCGAACGGTTCTCAGCCTCGGAATGTCACGCGGACGAAATCGGATGAACAGATGGGGATGCTGATTTGGTCTCCAAACGGGCAGCAGATTGTCTTGACCACGACTCGGGACGGCAACAACGAGATCTATGTGATGAACCGGGACGGTTCCGGTGCGAAGAACCTTTCCCGGAACCCGGCCGTGGATGCACAGCCGGCCTGGTCGCCGGACGGGACGCGGATCGTCTTTATCTCCAACCGGGACGGCGCCGAGGAGCTTTATGTCATGGATGCCGAGGGGAATCATCCACGGCGGTTGACCTTTAATGGGAGCGAGGTTAGCGCCCCGCGATGGCAGCCATAGGAGAGTGAGAGGGATTAGATGCTGGATGATAGTGATGAAGAAGTATGACGTATTATTTGGGCACAGGTTAAACAGGAGACGAAGATGAGGTTTAAATATCTCCACTATCATCTGTTATTTATCATCTTGCCCCTTTTGTTCTTGGCGGGTTGCGCCTGGAACAACGCGGCCATCCAGCCGATCCATGCATTGCCGGCGAATGCGATCCATCCGGTCTGGAGCCCGGATGGAAAGTCCCTGGCGTTTGAAAGCGATCTGGCCGGGAATTGGGACCTCTGGATAATGAATCGGGATGGGACCGGGCTCAAGCAGATCACGCGTGATCCGAGCAACGAGCGTTTTGCATCCTGGAGTCCGGACGGCACGGGGCTGGCCTATTCATCGGATCGCAGTGGAAACTGGGATGTCTGGAGCCTGAAGTTAGACGGGTCCGACCACCGGCAGTTGACGCAGTTCGGCGGATTGGATATTGCGCCCCTCTGGAGTCCGGACGCGAAACGGATCGCCTTTGTTTCTTCGCGCTCGATGGACGTGCTCGTATGGGTCATGGATGCCGACGGGGGGAATGTCCAGGGGATGCCGAACATCCGGTGCGGAGACTGGGTGTCCGCCTGGAGTCCGGATGGAAAATCCGTTGCGGCTGTTTCCTCGATGCGCGGCAAAAGCGATATCTGGCTGATTGATACTCACGAGCGAACGATCAAGCAACTGACTCAGAAAACAGATACCCGCAGGGACTTTCTCCCGGCCTGGAGTCCGGATGGAAAACATATCGCCTTTGTTTCGGAACGAAACGGTCGCCGGGATATCTGGCTGATGGACCAGGATGGGAAGAACGAGCGGCGCATGACCAAAGGCGCACTGGGGGATCACGAACTTAACTATAATGTGGACACGGAGGTCTTCGACGGTTTGAGCTTCCTTTATCTTTCCTTTAGCCCGGACGGCCGTGATCTCGCGTTTACCCGTGTCAATAAGGAAGGTCGGGGAGAGATCGCGCTGCTGAAAGTAGCGTTGTGAGTTGAGAGTTGAGAGATGGAAAAGGGCATTGTGCGCTATCCTCTAATCCCTTCCATCTTGTCACTCATGCTGGCGGGTTGTGCCGTCCTACCGGCGGCGCAGTCCATGCCATGGCCTCAACAGGATCTGGATCGGGTCTTTTTCGTCAATACCGAACAAGGCTGGATTGTCGGCAAGGAAGGATTGATCCTGCATACCGAAGACGGCGGTGAACGCTGGACGGCGCAGGACAGCGGCAGCAAAAACGGATTGGGCGGAGTGCAGTTCTTAGATGCCCGGCAGGGATGGGTGATCGGCGACAACGGGACGATCCTATGGACGCAGGACGGAGGGAAGCGGTGGGAGGCCCAGCACGCCGGGACAACGGCCCATCTTTTCAGCCTCCGTTTTGTGGATGCCAAGCGGGGCTGGATCGTCGGACGGGATGGAACGATTCTCCATACCGATGACGGCGGACGGCACTGGCGGCCCCAGGCCGGCGGGACGCGCAGCTATCTCTACAGCGTTTCGTTCGTGGACGCCCGGAAGGGTTGGATTGTCGGGCGGGACGGATTGATTCTCCATACCGAAGATGGGGGGGAAACCTGGAAGAGTGAGACGCTTCCCCAGGGTTTCTGGTTGTACGAGATTTTCTTCTTTAACGAGCAGATCGGATGGGCGGCGGGGAAGGACGGGGTCATTGTATCCACTCGCGATGGCGGAAAATCGTGGCAACTCCAGGACAGCGGAACAAACCGCTCCCTCTACGGCGTCTATTTTGTGGATAAAGATCACGGCTGGTCGGTGGGTGTGGCCGGAACGGTGCTCCGCACCCGCGACGGTGGAAAGCGATGGGCGTCGCAACCCGGCGGCGCGGCGAACTGGCTTGGCGTGTTTTTTGTCGATCCGCAGAACGGTTGGATGATCGGCCGGGGAGGCACGATCCGGCATACGACCAACGGCGGCGAAACCTGGATCGCGCAGAGCCGGGAGGTGGCGGCCTGGTTGTGCGGGGTGCATTTTGCGGATTCTCAAAACGGGTGGGCGGTCGGAGACAGCGGGATAATTCTTCATACGACGGACGGCGGTCAGCGGTGGACGGCCCAGCCGATTGATACGATGCGTTGGTTATGCGGTGTGCAGTTCATTGATTCGCAGAAGGGCTGGGTTGTAGGGGGATTCGGCGCGATTTGGCACACAGACGACGGCGGGCGGCAGTGGCGGCCCCAGCCCAGCGGCACACAGGAAAACTGGATTTATGATGTTCAGTTTGTGACTTCACAGAGCGGTTCTGTTCAATCAGGCTGGGCGGTCGGCCGTAACGGACTGATTCTCAAGACCCAGGACGGGGGTGAGACCTGGGAAAAACAGGAGAGCGGAACGACCGACTGGCTGGACGGGCTTTTTGTACTCGACCCTCTTCGCGCCTGGGCGGTCGGCCGCGGAGGCGTGATCCTGAAGACGGAGGATGGGGGGAAAATCTGGCGGACACAACGTTCTCCGGACGGCGAGTGGTTGGGCGATATCCATTTTGTGGACCCGCGGAACGGCTGGACGGTGGGAAGCAATGGCGTGCTGTTGCATACGACGGACGGCGGGGAGACCTGGAAACGGGAGGCGTTGGGAACGACCGAGAAATTAGGCGATCTCTTTTTCACGGATAACCAACACGGCTGGATTGTAGGAGATAGGGGCGTTGTTCTGGCCACAAAGGACGGCGGAAGATCCTGGCGGTTTCAGAAATCAAACACGACGAACGATTTTTACAGCGTTTATTTCTCGGATCAAGGCCACGGCACGGCGGTGGGAACGGGCGGGGCGATTCGTTATACGGAGGACGGCGGGACCCATTGGCTGACGCCGAAGGCGGTAGGGCTGTGAGAGTTGAGAGCCTGTCCTGAGCGAAGTCGAAGGATTGAACGTTGAGAGTCGTGAGATGAAAAAAGGAATTGTCCACTATCATCTATCCTCTATCATCTTGTCACTCCTCTTGGCGGGATGCGGCGCGGCGGGCCCGGGGAACCGGATGGACCCTCTGAGCCCGCTCGTTCCCAAACCGGAGGGGCGCTGGGGACTTTTTTGGACGTCGGTTGAGGAGGCCCGGTCCCATCGTCTCACGGCGCCTTCAATCGACGGGCGCAGCCTGGCCTGGTCTCCGGATGGAACCCGGCTGGCGTTTATCTCGAACCGTGACGGGAACGATGAGGTTTA
>CAKKOZ010000008.1 GCA_919901335.1 Nitrospiria bacterium
ACCGTTTTTACCTCGTGGAACGAGTGGCTTCCTGCTTGGCCTTCTTCGCGGCTCTCTTTTCTTTCAAGGTCTTCGCCGGTGCTTTCTTGGTCTGCTTCCGACTGTCCATTCCCTTGCTCATGGTCTGCGCTCCTTCGATGGTTGCGGTGAAAAGACCGCGGGTTGATTCCCGCCGAGTTGCACTATACACCAGAGCGGGAAAAAAAGGAACAACGAACGTTAACCTATGGCTTGATCTGCAACCTGTCCCAGATTTTATGAAGCGCCGTGAAAAGGGTCATCTTCGTCACTTCATCATCGGGGAAGTGAAACCCGTCGGGATAGAGGGGTTTCTTTAATAGGAAGCCGGAGCCTTCCTTCGGGATGGGCGTGATCGTGCCGTTGACAAGATAGGCTCCCATTTGGAAATGGCCGTCCGGGTCCGGTTCGGTCAGGATCGCCTGTGCGTTTCGGTCCATCACGCGGTCGCCGTCCAGATCCAGATCCTCGCTGATGAATTCCTCGATGTGGCCGAGCCCCTCCCAATCGATCGCAAAAAAGTTGTAGGGCACCGATGTTCCGCGGGCATCCGGAAGTGTCCCGCCGCCCAGGATAAAACAATCCGGTTTTCCGTTCCGGTTTGAATCCAGCATGATCCCGATGTTCGCGCTTTTGACCACCGATGCGGCGTCGGGATCGGGGGACATGATGAAATAGAGGGATGGCTCAAAAGGTCCCGGCTCAAAGATCGTCAGATAAAGTTTTGAGCCGGTGTGCGTGGTGAAGGTCTGCTGCGCGACGCGCCGGACTTTTTTAAGATCAAACGGGATAGCCCAGTGGGGACGGTAACAGGGAAGCGAAGACCCGGCCGGCCCGGGCGCGGTTGCGCAGGCGGACAGTAGCAGAACGGCCGCCGCGCTCATCAGAGTAGTTTTAATGGAGGCTCTCAAGGTATTTCTCGGCGTCCATGGCGGCCATGCAGCCGGTTCCGGCCGCCGTGACGGCCTGACGGTAGCGATGGTCCTGAACATCTCCCGCGGCGAACACGCCCGGTATCGAGGTCTCGGTCGTCTCCTTCTTCGTGACGATGTAACCCCGTTCGTCGAGCGGCAGTTGTCCTGCGAACAGCTTCGTGTTGGGCTCATGCCCGATCGCCACAAAAACGCCGTCGCATTTCATCTCGGTGATTTGACTGGTCTTTACGTTCTTCAGCCGCACGCCTGTTACGACCGGATCGCCCTTCACATCCTCGATGACCGTGTCCCAGAGGAAGGTGATCTTCGGATTGGAGCGGGCGCGGTCCTGCATGATCTTGGAGGCCCGGAGCTTGTCCCGGCGGTGAATGATCGTCACCTTCGTGGCGAACCGGGTGAGGAAGGTGGCCTCTTCGATGGCGGTATCCCCGCCGCCGATCACGACCACCTCTTTTTCACGGAAGAAAAAGCCGTCGCAGGTGGCGCAGGCCGACACCCCGTGGCCCATCAGCCGCCGCTCGGAAGGCAAACCCATCAGCTTGGCCGACGCGCCGGAGGCGATGATCAGCGTCCTGCCGTAAAACGTTTTCTCATCGGTGGTGATCCGAAACGGATTCTTTTTCAGATCCACCGCCGTGATATCCCCCTGTACGAACTCGGTCCCGAACCGTTCGACCTGGGCGCGCATTTGATTCATGAGCTCCGGTCCAAGGATTCCGTTGGGAAATCCCGGGTAGTTCTCGACGTCGGTCGTGATCATGAGCTGTCCGCCGGACTGGAGTCCCTCGATGACAAGTGGTTTTAAGTTGGCCCGCGCGGCATAAAGCGCGGCCGTCAGGCCGGCCGGGCCGGAGCCGATGATGATGACGTTGCGTATGCTTTCTGCGTCGGATGAATTTGTCATAAAGGATTTTATGAAATTGCGCTTTGATCAAGAAACCATGATTATGCTATCATGAACCTCTTGTGAAATCAACACGACCCAAAACCGACATGCGCCTCGGTATTTAAAAGCGATTCGAGGTCTGAGAGTGCGATGAAAGAAGCACAACAGGTGAAAGTCGGCCTGGTCAATCTGGGCTGTCCGAAAAACCAGGTGGATTCCGAGGTGATGCTTGGGCTGTTGAAGCAGGACGGTTTCGAGCTGACCTCGGAAACGGAGCAGGCCGAGGTGATCGTGATCAACACCTGCGGCTTCATCGACGCCGCCAAGCAGGAGTCCATCAACGCGATCATCGAGTTCGGCGCATACAAAAAGACCGGCGCCTGCCGTGTTCTCATCGCGGCCGGCTGTCTGGCCCATCGGTATCCGAAGGAACTGATGTCCGATCTGCC
>CAKKOZ010000009.1 GCA_919901335.1 Nitrospiria bacterium
CATGTTACCGTGATCACGCAGGAGGATATCCAAAAATCGAACGCGACCAACGTCGGTGATCTTCTCGGGACCGAGTCCGGGCTCTGGGTCGCGAACACGAGCGGATCGACGCCGTCCGGGATTTTAATTGACGGCCGCGGCTTCAACAACGGCGGCGGCAACGGCAGCCGCGTGTTGGTTCTGATCGACGGCCGCCGATCCAATCTACCGGATACCAGCAATCCGGACTGGGCCGCGATTCCGGTTGAGTCCATCGAGCGGATCGAAATCGTACGAGGATCCTCCGCGGCCCTCTACGGCGACAATGCCGTGGCCGGAGTGATCAACATCATCACCAAACAGGGAGCGGCAGGATCGGCTTCGCGGTATTCGCTTGAAACGGGAAGTTACGGTTACTGGAATCGGAAAGCAGCCATCTCAGGGCGGAACGCCGCTTTGTCGTATTACTTCCACGGAGGGTATGAATCGACCGACGGGTTCCGAGAAAACAGCGATTACCGGGCCTCCAACTACGTCGGCAACTTCGGTTATAAAATAAGCGATTTTTCAACGATCCGCCTTCGCTCCAGTTACCTGAGCAACGAGCGTCTCCTGCCCGGCAGCCTCACGATGGATGAGATTGCAACGGTGGGCCGGGATGGATCGGTGACGAATGAGGATCATGGCGGGACCCGCCAGGCTGGGTATGATATCGGTTTTGATTCGTATCTTAACAAGAATCAATGGATCGAATTGACCGGGGGGCAGATGTTGCGCGGGGAAGATTCCCGCATCACGATTCCGGATGCCGGCACCACGGATCTGGGGGGTGACAGTCGATCCACCCAGCTAACCGGAAAATACCGCATCATCGGCCGTCTGGCCGGACGTGAAAATCGTTTCATCCTGGGAACGGATCTGATCAAGGAGACCGTCCGGGCCCAAAGTTCTAACAACTATCCGGATCCGTCTTTTCCGTACGTCGTCACGGAAACGACGGACTACGAGCGCCGGTTGATCGGGGCCTATGCAAATGAGGAATTCTCCATCGCTCCGACCTTGATTCTCACACTGGCCGGCCGGATGGACTGGTCCGGCTTTCAATTCTCACAAACGAGCACGGATCTGACGACCGGTACGGTGACCGACGCTTCCGGCGACCGGTCGTTCCGAGTCTGGAGTCCGAAGGTCGGGCTGACCTATCTCACCTCTCCGGTGACAAGCCTGTACGCGACCTGGTCCCGAAGCGTTCGGTTCCCGAACCGGGATGAGCTGACCGGATTCTTCGGAATCACGCCTGAACTGGACCCGGAGCGTGCGATGACGGTCGAGATGGGAAACAAGATCCTGATCGGAAACCGGTTCGATGGATCCCTGTCCGTCTTTCGAACCGATATGAAGAACGAGATTCTCTATATCCCGCCGGCCGTCGGCGATTTCGCGTTCGGGGAGAATCAGAACCTTCCCGAAGTGCGTCACGATGGAGTGGAGGCTTCGGCTAAAATTCGATATAGCGAAACGGTGAGCCTGAAGGGCGGCTATACCGTAACCCGAACCGAGATCCAGGAGGGCCTTTATCAAGGCCGCGAGCTGCCGATTACCCCGAGGCACGCCGGGACTGCTGGCGTGGACTGGGGGCGGGAGAAGGGTTGGCTGCTGTCCACGATGGGCCGTTTTGTCGGTCAACGGATCCTGGCGAATGATCTTGCGAACAATCAGGAAGAACTGCCCGCTTATGTGGTGATCGACGTCCGCATAAACTATCGCGGGGATAAGCTGGAGACCTTTTTCGGCGTGAACAACGCACTGAACCGAGAGTACGAAGATTTCGGCGGGGTCGGGGGCTTCCCGTTCGGAGACCGTATCGGATTCAATCCCTCACCGGGACGGAATTATCTCGGAGGCATCACGCTCCGATTTTGACGGAGGATGAAGAGTGAAGATTGTCTCCTTTCTCCCCAGCGCGACCGAGATGGTATTTGCGTTAGGTCTGGGCGACCGGCTCGTTGGCGTCACCCATGAATGCGACTACCCGGAAGGGGCCAAAACCAAACCGGTCGTGGTCCGAAGCGCGATCGAGACCAAGGGTTTAAACCCGCGACAGATTGATGAGGCCGTCAGCCGCATGCTCAAGGCCGGCCAGAGTCTCTATACCGTGGACGAAACGCTGCTGAAGGAGCTGGCACCGGACCTGATCCTTACCCAAGACCTTTGCCAAGTCTGCGCGCCGTCCGGCAACGAGATCGGGCGGGTCTTAAACTTTCTCCCAAAGCCGCCTCAGATCGTCTATCTGACTCCGACCTGTCTTGAGGAAATTTTTGACAATATCCGACAGGTGGGTGAGGCCACGAGTCGGACCGCGGAGGCGATCGAGTTAGTCCAGGGCCTTCAAAGACGGGTACAGGCCGTTGCGGATCAGGCCCGGCCTCTCTCAACGCGGCCTCGTGTCTTCTGCATGGAGTGGCTCTCGCCGCCTTACAATGCCGGTCACTGGATGCCGGAACTGGTGGAGCTGGCCGGCGGACAGGACAAACTGGCCCGAAAAGGGCGGGACTCCGTACGAATCTCCTGGGAGCGGATTCTTGATTATGCTCCGGAGGTCTTTATCTTGTGTCCCTGCGGATTCCATTTGGAGGAGGCAGTGCGGCAAGCCCGTCTTCTCACGCGCTATCCGGACTGGAGGCGCCTCCCGGCGATTCAAAACGGGCGGGTGTATGCCGTGGATGCGAGCAGTTATTTCGCCCGGCCGGGCCCCCGCATTGTGGATGGACTGGAACTGATGGCGGCCATGATCCATCCCGAAGCCTTCTCATGGTCCGGTCCGGCCACGGCCTTCCGGTCTTTAACCCTGGAGGAACTCAACCATGCGGATCACGAAAGTCTACACGCGAACGGGTGATAAAGGTCAGACCGGTCTCGCCGGGGGACAACGGATCCCGAAAGACCACCCCCGCATTGAAACCTATGGAACGGTGGACGAGCTGAATTCGGTGGTGGGTCTTGTGCGGGCGTTTAACCGACCGCTCATGAAGCGGCTCCCGCAGTCCCGGACGCTTGAGATCGAGCTTCACCGTGTCCAGAACCGTCTTTTTGACATCGGCGGGCTGCTTGCGACCTTATCCAAAGATCAGAAGCGATTCAAGAGGATGCCGCGGATCGCATCCAAAGAGGTTGTCCATTTGGAAAAATTGATGGATGCCTGCCAGATGGATCTAAAACCCCTGGAGGAATTTGTTTTGCCGACCGGCGGTCCGGTGACGGCCTTTCTTCATCTGGGCCGGACGGTCTGCCGTCGCGCCGAGCGGCTTTGCGTTAGGCTGAACCGCAAGGAAAGGATTGATCCGGAGATCCTAAAGTACCTTAATCGTCTGAGCGACGCTTTCTTCGTGCTGGCCCGGTGGATCGGCCGCGCGCAGGGGGAGCGTGAGACGCTTTGGGAGCGCTGAGCGTCGGACGTTGCAACAGGCCGCCCATTCCCGTATAATTCTTCCATGAGCAGCCGTTGCCCCATCTGTCGGAAACCCGTGGAATGGGAAACCAACCCGTTTCGGCCGTTCTGTTCCGAGCGCTGCCGCTTGATCGATCTTGGAAACTGGTCCATGGGAAAATACCAGATCAACACGGAAGACAAACCTGAGGAGCCCGTATCTCCCAATCCCGACGATGCCGAAATTCATAACGGTTAAAAAAGCGGAGCATGAACAGCAACAGGCCACCCGGTATCTGAAAAACTCGTTGGTGCAGTCTTCCGCACTGATCGGACTGATCTCGCTGATACTGGGCTACGGGGGCGTGATCTATTTGTTTTTCAAGGACCGGCCCATGACGGAGCTTCTGACCCACAGCCTGGTCCTGCTCTGCGCCGGTCTTGCGTTGGGTGTTTCTCAGGGCGCCTATCAGCATTATCTCTTCAAATCTCATCCGGAATGTTTTTCCGATCGCATGCGGAGAACCGAGTTGCGACTGTCCGGCCAGGTCAAAAAAATGAAAAAGATCGGAGACCCGGTGCGCGTCGAACATGCAGGGCGCTGGGCCGTGCCGTATCTTTATTTCCTGGGGTGGGCCGGTTTCATTGGTCTGGTGGTTCTTTATACGCCGAAGCTGAATACCTTCTCGTCCATTTTTCTCCTCCTGGCCGGTTTCCACAACGCGCGGTTCTTCTACCTGAAGCGGCTGATCAAGAAATAGCGGCGCCGGATCTCCTACTGCCGGATTCCTAGGTAGAGGTATATCCCAACCGAGAGGAAGAGCAGGTTGGCGAACACGCCGGCCAGGAGCGGCGGGATCAGGCCGGCGTGGCCCAGCGAAAGCGCGACGGAATGGACGACCCAGTAACAACCGGCAATCAATAGACTGATTCCAACCCCCCGCGCGACCCCCCGCGACCTTGTTTCCACCAACCCAAAAGGAATCGCGATCAGTGTCATTACAAAGTTGACGAAGGGGAATGAGATCTTGTTGTAAAGGTCCACGCGGAACCGGTCGACATTGTAGCCATCTTTGGACAGGCGTTTGATGTATTTCCGGAGCTCGGAAAATTTCATTTTATCCGTATCCACATCCAGCCCTTTGAACTCTTCCGGTTTTCTCCGCAGCGCGGCCGCCTCCTTCTCGAACGTGCTTTCGGTCATGACGCCATCGGCCGAGAACCGACGGATCCGGCCTTCGTACATCATCCAGGTTCCGTTTTCATACTGGATCCGTTTGGTCTCGATGGCCTCTTCCAGCGTGAAGTCGGCTCGAAGCGTGTAGAGGGTCACATCGTGCAGCACGCGTTGGATCGAATCGGCGAAACCGATATTGAGGAAGGTGTGCCGTCCGTCCCGCAACCAGAGCCGGTTTTGACCGTAATAGAACTGTTCCTGGGTTTTTTTGATCTTCACGGCCCGCACGAAGTCGGTTTTTTGCTTTGTGAGCGGAATGAATGAAAGGCCGCCCGCGCCCAGGATCAGGCTCAGTACGAACGCAAAAATCAGGATCGGCGATGTGGCGTAGAGCAGGCTGATGCCGTTGCTTTTCATCGCCACGATTTCATTCTGGCGAGACTGGAGGCCCAGGATGGCCAGCGTGGCGATCAGTAGCGCGATCGGCGTGATGTCGAAGACGATCTTCGGGATTTTGAGCGCGAAGTACAGAAGAATCATCGAGAACGAGGCGTCGTCTTGAATCATCCGCCCGATCTTTCCGAAGAAATCGATCGAGAGATAAACCAGAAGCAGCATCGCCAGGCAGAGCGACAGGATTTTAAAATACTCGCGAAGGATGTATTTTAATAGGATAGACACAGTCCGCTCATTGTATTATCGTCCGCCGGATCGGAACCATCGGGTGAACAGACCGCGGGTTGATCCCGCAAGCAGGAAAACCGCCACGACGGCCATGATCAGATTGGGGAGCCAGGCGGCGGCCAGCGGCGTGGTGACCCTCGAGGTGACCAGGAAATCCGCGATGATCATGAACAGGTAATAAATCAGCGCCATGGCGATGCCGAGGGCGAAACCGCCGAGCCGGCCGCTCTGTTGGATGGCAAGACCCAGTGGAACCCCGATCATCCCAAAAATCAGACAGGAAAAGGGGAAGGCGTAGGTTTTGTAATGTTCCTCCAGCGCCCTCAGCTCGCGTCGCTCCAGCGTCTGAGCGCCGGCTGACTTTGCCTTGATCTGCCGGATGTCCAGCGCGCCGCCTTTCCCGGATGCGCGTTTGAGCGCGGCGGCCAGATCCAGCTTGAACTCGTATCGTCCAAAGGTGATCCATTGATACCGGGGTGGGTTTCCGCTTTCCTGATGCTGGCTGCCGTTGAGCAACCGAAGGCCGACCCGGTCCAAGGCCGGATCGTTGAGGATCATCCCTTCCTGGGCCAGGATCAGGGCGGGCTGGGCGGCGTCCCGGAGGTCGTAAATCACGACGCCTCTGAGCTGGGTGGGCGTCGGCATCTCGTCCACGTAGATCGTCATATTTTCCAGCGGTTCGTTGAAGATGCCGGGCTCCAATCCCAGGGAGAATTCCTGCTTCAGAATATCCATCGCGGCCGACTTCATCGAACGGCCGACCCAGGGCTGGGCCCAGACCGACAGGCTGAACGTCAGCACAAATGCCAGAACCGTAAAGACGTGAACCGGAACGACCAGCCGGGAAAGGCTGACCCCGCCGGCCATCAGGGCCGTGATTTCATGATCCGCCGTCAGACGGGAGAAACCGATGATCGTGGCGATCAAAACGCCCATGGGAATGGCGATCACCAAAAAGGTGGGGAGCAGATAGATGAAAATCTTGACGACGGTCGTGAACGAGACACCTTTGTTCAGAAACAGCTCCGTCAGCCGCACCATCTGTTCGGTGAGGAGGAGCATCGTCAAGGCCGAAAGGGTGAGCCCGAAAGGAACCAGGAGTTCAAGGAAGATATAACGATCGATGAGTTTTCCCATGCCCTTCTCTTATAACGGAATTCGACGGGTTTGTAAAGGGAGGATCAGGCTTCGCCTGTCCGAGCGCGGGGCGGGGGGGCATCGGAGGAACCGGGGTCATGTTTATCCGCATGGGCCCCCACCTATAATAGAGATCTCAATTGGCAGTATACGCCCGGAAAAAATATTGACAAGGTGGAATGACTGTGTTAGTTATGAACCGGTTATCGTGTCAATATCCGATGAGAACGCCGGTGTATTTTGTAGATGGAAATGAGGCGAACTATTTTGATAAGACCGCGGGGGCATTCATGCTCCGCGGTTTTTTATTATGAGGCGGGTGGATTTTCGTAAACCACCGGCCGGCATGTTGCGACCCGTTGGCTGCAATACCCGGCTGCGAAACGCCGAGTACGGGCCCGTCGAGCACAGGCACGCAGCAGACCGGTAGAAAGGGGGTATTGTGAGAAGCAAGGGAACGGTGAAATAGTTCAACGACCGGAATGGGTT
>CAKKOZ010000010.1:0-17898 GCA_919901335.1 Nitrospiria bacterium
AAAACTGGAGCGGGCGGCGGGATTTGAACCCGCGACCAAGAGCTTGGGAAGCTCCTACGCTACCGCTGCGCTACGCCCGCACATCTGCAGTATGATACAAACGTCTTGCACTGTCAACTCGGCTTGCCCTTGCGCCTTAAGCGCCCGAATCGTGTCTTTCCAACACGGGTTTTATACGTTTTCCCCTTTTCCATCTCTCGGTCTTCTGGAATGACAGCCCCCTCCACCTCAACGGCCCCCATGGAGATTAGCCTCCGGGCCTCGCTCCGGCTCTTGACCAGTCCCACACTAACAAGCGCCGTGGCAAATGTACCTTGATCCGTCTCGAGGAGCGGGGCATCTTCAGGAAATTCACCCTTTGAATGCTTTTTCTCGAACCCTTCTGCCGCACGCTTCGCCGCTTCCCTGGAATGGTAGCGCGCTACCAATTCGTCCGCCAGTTTCAGCTTCGCCTCCATGGGATGCATCGCTTGAATCGCCTTGAGGTCATGATCCGTCAGCAGTTCATAGTAACGCAGCATGAGGGTGTCGGAGATCGACATGATCTTCCCGAACATCTCGGTGGGCGGATCTTCGAGCGCGATGGTGTTTCCGTAGCTCTTGCTCATCTTCCGTATGCCATCGGTGCCTTCGAGCAGCGGCAGGGTCATCACAACCTGCTCTTCCTGCCCGTATCGCCGTTGCAGCGTCCGTCCCATCAGAAGATTGAACTTCTGGTCGGTCCCGCCCAGTTCGACATCGGCCCGCAACTCCACCGAGTCGTATCCCTGAAGAAGCGGGTAATAGAATTCCAATATACTGATATCTTTTTGCTCCTGATACCGCTTGGTGAAGTCGTCCCGTTCCAGCATCCGGGCGACGGTCATTTTGGATCCGAGACGCGCAAATTCGATCGGGCTCATCCGGCCCAGCCATTCGCTGTTAAACCGGACCTGTGTCCGCTTCCGATCCAAGACCTTGAACACCTGCCGCTCATAGGTCTTGGCATTCTCCCGAACGTCACCCTCCGTCAGCGGCTTGCGCGACTCCGTCACGCCGGAGGGATCTCCGATCATCCCCGTGAAGTCGCCAATCAGGAAGATCACCTCATGTCCCAGGTCCTGAAACTGTTTTAATTTGTGGAGCAGGACGGTGTGTCCCAGGTGCAGATCGGGCGCGGTCGGATCAAACCCGGCCTTCACCCTCAAGGGCCGTTTTTGGCTCAGTTTATCCATCAGCCCCTTCTCCTGGATCGTCTCGACGGCCCCGCGGAGAAGGAACTCCATCTGAAGCTCGGCTGATTTCATCCGGTTCCTTTTTTTCGAGGAAGATGGATCGCGGAACCGTAAACGTCCTCGGCCGCCTCCATCATCGCCTCCGAGAGGGTGGGATGCGCATGAATCATCTCGGCCATGTCCGACGCCTTGGCGCCGAGCCGCATGGCGATCGCGGCCGCATGAATCAAATCGGATGCATGCGGACCGATGATATGAACCCCCAAGATCCGACCGCTTTCGGCCTCCGTGATTACTTTCACAAAACCGGCAATCTCGTCCATCGTATGGGCTCGCCCGAGCGCCCGGAAGGGATATCGTCCGACGCGGACCGGAAGCCCCTGCTCGGCCGCTTCCCATTCTTTAAGACCGACCGTCCCGATCTCGGGCATCGTGAAGATCCCGGCCGGGACGACATCGTAATTCATCGAGCGGCTCCCCGGCTCGGCGACGGCATTGGCCGCGGCAATCTTTCCTTCAGCCGACGCCACATGCGCCAGCATCATCCGTCCGACCGCGTCGCCGATGGCGTAGACACCGGACGCGCCCGTTTCCATCCGGTCATTGACGACAATCTCTCCGCGTTTTCCAAGCGCGACTCCGGCCTCTTCCAGCCCCAGTCCTTCCGTATTCATCTTCCGCCCGATCGAAACCAAAAGCCGTTCGGCCACGATCGTCTGCCCATCGCTCAATGTGGCGACAAGTTGCGCGGGTTCGGGAACCACTTTCTCGACGCGCAGGCTCAGATGGAGCGTGATCCCCCGCTTGGCCATCTCCCGGGCGATCAGCGATGAGACCTCTTCATCCTCGGTAGCCAGGGGACGGTTTTGCATCTCGACCATCGTCACGGAGACACCCAGCGACCGATATAGAAAACCGAACTCGCAGCCCTCGATGCCGGCGCCGACGATGAGAAGGCTTTTGGGAAGAACACGAGGTTCAAGAGCCTCCTCGCTGGTGATCACCCGTTCGCCGTCGAACGGAAAGAGGGGCGGCTTGATCGGCCTGGAGCCGGTCGCCAGTATGATCCGGTCGGCTTCGAATCGACCGGACTGGCCGCCGGCATCGGCCACCTCGACGGCCCGCGGCCCGATCAAGCGGCCGTGTCCCTTGATCAGCGACACGCCCCAGCTTTTCAGTAAGGCATGAATGCCGCGAACTTGCATTTGGACGATCCGTTGTTTCCGCTCCAGCATCCGGGTAACGTCAAACGTCATCTCGCTCGTGATGCGAACGCCGAACTCTTCGGCGCGACGGAGCAGGCCGATCACCTCGGCGTTGAAGATCAGGGCCTTGCTGGGGATGCAGCCTTTGTTAAGACAGGTCCCGCCGACCTCCTGCGCCTCAATCAAACTCACCCGCGCGCCGAGTTGGGCCGCCCGGATGGCGGCCACGTAACCGCCCGGTCCCGCGCCGATCACAATGATCCGTGGGGTTGATCCCATCGCCGGCTAATCCGCTTTCTCGCTCAGATAGGCCCCGTACTGCTTGGCATCCATGAGCGGCTTGACCTCCGACGGGTGGGTCATCTCAATCTTGACGATCCATCCCTTACCATACGGATCCTGGTTGACAAGTTCCGGCTTGTCCCTGAGCTCCTCGTTGACCGCCAGGATTTTTCCGCTCACGGGCGTGTAGACTGCGGACGTGGTTTTGGTGGATTCCACCTCGCCGATCTCCTGGCCGGAGCAAACTTCGGCGCCGACTTTCGGAAGCTCAATATACACAACATCCCCGAGCGCATCCTGCGCGAAATGCGTGATCCCCACGACCGCCGTCTGATTCTCCTGGCGGATCCATTCATGCTCGGTGTGATAACGCAACCCTTCCGGTATCATGCGTCCTCCGTATTTGAAATAGCAACCTGCCTGATATTAAATTACTGACGCCGTCTTGTCAAGGGAGCGCTGGTTCCTGTTCGGCCTCAAAGAACAGCAGTCCCGCGCCCTGGAAGTCATTCAGGCGCGACGCGACCCGGCGATACGCCTCCATCGGAACCAAGGCCATCACCCGCTTCGAATCGCCGATCAGTTCGATCAGCCGATCCAGAAGCACGAGCGGGTTGTCCCGTCCCGGATCAAAGGACAACGCGATCCCGAAATAGTCAAACCCGTGCTGTTTTTCCTCCAGAAGATCAACCCCCGACCGGGCCAGGGCGATATGAGGCTGCGTGACGGCGGAGGGCGAAACAATGCGAACCCAGTCCAGATTAGGATAACGTCCGCGGACCGTTTTCATCACCTCCGCCAGTCGGCTTAGCACCTCACGGTTCTTCCAGCCGCTCCATTTCCAAAACAGCGGCGTCCCGGAAGATTCCGGCATGAGATCCGCTTTTCCACCCGCGAGGGAAGTCGTCACCATCCGCTCGGGCGTTATGGATTCCCCAAAATCCTGAAGGAAGCCGGCCTGCGCGGCCGGGCTGAAGCCCTCCCAGGCATCGATCAAAGGATTTTCATCCATCACGATGCCATCGGCGCCGGTGGCCGCCAGATCCAGATAGAACCGCCCCAGACGATCCAGGGTCGTCGGGTTGAACAGATCCAGGGCCGCGGTCGGAGCGAGCTTCTTTTTGACCGGGTCATACCGGAGGTCGCGTTCCTCTCCCGGTACTTTGAACCAGGGCAGATGGCGCGCGGGCAGCCGAACCCATATTTTAAACCCTTGCGCATGGGCCGCCTTCACGGCGCCATGGATACTTTCATTGATCACGGACGCCTGATCCGTCCTGAAATAAACCCCGTTGGCGCCGTACCCCGGAAGAACCACGGTGTGCACCCCTTCGAACGTGACGGCTTCCAAGACCTTCCCCCATCGCGCCGGCGCCGGGCCGGGATTTCCTGAAAAGATGATGCCGACATGCCGCGTGAACGATCGCCGCGTCGTGCGCTCATGGAGGAGACCATCCAGAAAATCAATCCTCAGTACCGCCTCATCGCGGTGGGAAGAATTCGGGAAATTCACCCGGAAGGATTGATACTCCTTCAACGCCCGCTCCAAGGCGTTGTCGGACTCGTAGGATTTTCCGATCATCCATTGCGCCTCCTCCAGGAACGCGGAACCCGGGAAACGGATGATCACGGACTGAAATTGCCGCACCGCCTTCTCATAGTCCCCCTCTTGATAGGCCTTCAGTCCTTCCTCGAAGGCGTCTCGCTGAACGGCCGGAATCGGAACGGGGCTGACGGCGGGCGCCCGAGGCCCGGCGCAGCCTGCGAGTCCCAGCGATACGACGAGGCCGATCCCGAGAAAACGATTGTATATCACGGATTTATTCATCGCGTTGTCAGAAGAAACCTTCATGAAATTTTAGCAACCCGATTGGCCAGCTCCACCGCGGACCGGGCCGATTTAAGGGAGGCGACGGGACGTCGGCCCAGATCCGGCAGAAGATAGAGATTTTTGAGGGAGGTCAAATTGTAACAGGCCCCGTCTCGCATCACCGTCCGGGTCGCACGGACCTGCTCCGCCAGTTTCAGCGGAATCCGGGTGGCGGCCTCCGTCTCGCCCAGGTCATCGCCCAAAAGGGTCAGGGCGCCTTCGGAGAACGGCATCAGCCATGTCAGATGATCGGTGATGGGCTTTACCAGGGATTGAAGAACGTCCCGCCTTGGCCTATCGCTCTCCGGAATGTAACCGATCACCTGAAGGGCCCGCTGGCCTTTGGGAGCGGCCCATGGATCCTGCGCCGGGTTCACCTGCAGGTACAAAAAGTTATCGGCCATCGGGGGCCGCCCGTACGATTGCAAAAAAAGAAGATGATCTTTCATCGGCGATGGAAGCACCTTCTCCGCGATGCCGAAATAAAGGGTGAACTCCTTTCGCAACGGGGAACGGTCGGACGCCGACCGCCAGGGAAGGTTGAGGATCACGGACGTTCCATGAACGGTTTCGCCGTCAACGGTTCGAACCCCGTCCGGGCACCGGTGCCGAAGGAGGATTTCGGCCGCCTGCTGGCGATAGACGACGTCGCCGTGGTGCTCCTGGATGACTTTTACCAGCAACTCGGAAAGACGGGGGACCCCCCCGCTGATCGTGATCATCTCCCGCTGGATCAGGCCCAGCAGGTGGGTCAGATCCAGGCCGGTCGCCTTGTCCATCGTTTCCCCAACAAAGATCAACAGAAGCAGTTCCAGACCGCGCCGGATCTCGGGCGCCAGCCCGTGCCGGTTCAGGAAGGCCTCGGCGCGCTGCCGGCGAAGGGTCCGGACCGCGGAGGAATAACGCATCCGGTCCCGGAGCTCCTGGATCCAGTCCCGCGCCGTTAGCGGATTCACACGCTGAGCCTGATGCATCCTCGGACGGATGATCTGCTCCCACTGTTCCATCTCCGACCAGAAGGCCTTTAACTCCTGGACCTGATCCGGAAACTCCCGCTTGAGTTCCTCCAGAAGCTCGCCCGGCTCCGTGAAATAGTCCAGACGGTGATCCGGCAGGACGATCTGAAGCGGCGGTTGGGTTTTGCGAAACAGAAGGCCTTCGCGCTTGAGCATGGACAGCGACAGTCCCAGCTCGGTGAAGAGGCGGTCGTACAAGCCGTCCCGCTCAAATCCCAGGAAGAGCGTCGGTCCTTTAATAAAGGTGTAACCGGATTTCGTGATTCGAAACGAGGCCCCGCCGGGCGTCGGCGATTCCTCAAGAACGATCACCTGCTTGCCCCGCTTGGCCAGCAACGCGGCGCAGAGGAGCCCTTCGAGGCCGGCGCCTATGACAATGACATCGTACCGTCTGGAGGTGTTCAGCATGATGGACTTGGATCAGGGCTGGAGTTCAAGGCCGCTGAAGAAATAGCCTATCTCAAACTGGGCCGATTCACGGGAATCCGATCCATGAATCACGTTGTGTTCGATATCGGTCCCGAATTCCTGCCGGAGCGTTCCCTTTACGGCCTCTTTCGGATTGGTTGCCCCCATCAGATCACGGTGGCGCTTGATGACATCCTCACCCTCGAGCACCAGAACCACCATCGGCCCACCGGCCATGAAACTCGCTAGGCTGTCGAAGAAGGGGCGCTGTTTATGGACATAATAGAAACCTTCCGCCTGAGACTTCGTCAACTTGATCCTCTTTATCGCCAGGATCTTGAACCCCTGATGCTCATACCGCTTGATGATTTCGCCCGTCAGATGACGCGAAACCGCGTCCGGTTTGATGATCGCCAATGTCCGTTCAATCACGTAATGACTCCTTCCTAATTGTAGGGGCTCACGTCGCCCCCTCCGCTGGCAAAGCCAGACGGAGCCTCCCCCTCTCGCTCGCCGTGCTCGCTGAATAGATTTCCACGGATCGACGAAGCTGAAAACGGTGCTATTGTAATAAACTACCCTCGGAATTGCAATTGCTTTGTCCCGCTTCCTGTGATAATTTGACGGCATGAAACGACCCGCCATACAAAAAATAAGGAATTATCAGGAGGTGGTCAACGCCATCGGACAGGCATCGCGAACGCTTCCCGACTTGAAAGTGGTCGAACTGGGCGCGGTTGAGACGGCCGCGGGACGATACCCGTTCTTCCATTTAACATTGAAGGGCGCCCGGACCGGGAACCCCAAGCCACGGCCGGTTTACATCGGCGGAGGGATTCACGGCGATGAGCCGGGAGGCGTCTGGGCCGTGCTGGAATTTCTGAGACGTTACAAGACACTTCCCGACCGCTATCAGCATTTTGACTACACGATCCTCCCCTGCACGAATCCTTTCGGGTATGAACACAACACGCGCCTGAACGCCGACGGCATCGACTTGAACCGCCAGTTTCGGAGTCCGTCCCCGCCGATCGAGGTCCAATGGGTCAAAAAAGCCGCGGGTGACAGATCGTTCCAGCTCGCGATGGAGTTTCATGAGGACGTCGACACGGAAGGCTTTTATCTTTATGAACTCACCCAGAAAAACGAGCCCTCGTGGGGACGCGAGATGATCGCGAGGATCGGCGAAAAATATCCCATTAATCGGAACGAAGAGATCGAGGGCATGCCGGCCGAGGAAGGACTGATCCACCGGCAGCCCGGCGACATCGATTTCCGGAAAATCATGGAACAGCGCGCCGACTGGCCTCAAGCTTTCTATCATTACGCCAACGGCAGCCAGCGCTGTTACACGACCGAAACGCCGGTCCATCTCACGCGCGAGGAGCGAGCCGAGATCCATCTCACCGCGCTCGATGCGGCCCTCCGGAAGTTATGGGAATCATAACTCCCTCGGCGCCGGTCATCCTGTTCGTCGGAATGATCTCGGGCCGGACAATGCTGTTCGATGAAGTCCGACGGCCGCTGATCACGCGCTTCGGGCCGGTTGACCTTGAAAGCCCCGTTTATCCCTGGACGCATACGACCTATTATGAGAAGGAGATGGGACCGGACTTAAAGCGCCAATTTCTCTTTTTCAAACAACCCATCCCGCCCGACACGCTGCACGAGATCAAGCGATTTACAAACGAACTGGAACAACGGTGGGTCCAGACATCACCCGAAAGAAACCTCCGACAAATAAATCTCGATCCGGGTTATCTCGCCCCGTCGAAGATCGTGCTGGCGACGACCAAGGACTACTCGCACCGGATCTATCTCCGGGACGGCATCTACGCCGAGGTCACGCTCATGTATCAAGGAAAGAGCTGTGCCCCGCTCCCCCACACCTATCCCGACTTCCGGTCCGAGAACTATATCGCGCTTTTCAATGAGGCCCGGAGGCTGCTTTGATGCCGGATGAGCTGGAACGGGTGATCGCCTACCATCAGGCGACCAAACACCATCTTAATCGTTATGCTCCCGGCCCGCACGGGCTTGACTGGGCGACGCAGCCCGATCCGTTCCGACGATACGACGGCGCGCCCCTGATTAAACTGGACCGGCTCCCGCCCGGAGATCTTCCGCTATACGAGCCTGCCTTTATGGAAGGCCGTCTTCCGGTTCAACCGATCGACCGGAAGAGCGTGTCTCAGTTCTTCTATGACAGTCTGGCGATCTCGGCCTGGAAAAAGGCCGGGGACGTGAGCTGGGCGCTTCGCGTCAATCCGTCCAGCGGCAATCTCCATCCCACCGAAGGCTATCTGATCTGCGGCCCGATCCGCGGTCTGTGCGACGCCCCGATGGTCTGTCACTATGCGCCGAAGATCCATGCGCTGGAACGGCGCGTTGCGTTTTCCCTGGAAACCTGGAAGACCCTGATGGCACGGCTGCCGGAGGGTTCGATCCTTGTGGGATTGACCTCGATCCACTGGCGCGAAGCGTGGAAGTACGGAGAGCGCGCATTCCGATACTGTCAGCACGACGCGGGTCATGCGATTGCGACGGTCAGTCTGGCCGCGGCCGGCCTTGGATGGAAGGCGACTCTGCTGGACGACTTCTCGACCGATGCGTTGGCTACTATTATGGGCGTCTTCGATCCTCAAGACGCCGAGCCGGAGCATCCCGAATGCCTGCTGGCCGTCTATCCGCAAGGAAAGACCGGCATCGAACCGGCGGTTGTGGAAGAAGCGATTGAACCCTTCCGGGGATCTCAGTGGCAAGGCCGACCCAACCGGCTGAGCCCCAATCATATCGACTGGCCGATGATAGCGCAGGCGGCCGTCGCGACACGAAAACCAATGACCCACCACATCTACGGGACCGTCATGCAAACCGGACGGCCGCTGAAGGTCGAACCACCGCCGGTCTTGTTCCGAAAGATCATTCATCAACGCCGGAGCTGTCTCGCCTTAAACGGCCAAACCGGAATCACACGGGACGCGCTTTATCAAATACTGATGAAAACCCTCCCCGGCCCCGGTCAATTTCCATTCAACGCACTTCCGTGGCAGCCCTTGATTCATCTCGCTCTCTTCATTCACCGCGTGCAAGACCTCGACCCCGGCCTCTATTTCCTGGTTCGTGATCCAGCCCAGACAACGGCATTGAAGGCGGCCATGAAGAAGGAGTTCGCATGGGAAAAGCCGGAGGGTTGTCCGGAAGGTCTTGAGTTCTACCGTCTTCTAACCGGAGATGCGCGGGAAGTTACACGGCAGATATCCTGCCATCAGGCAATCGCTTCGGACGGCTGTTTCAGCCTCGGCATGATCGCGGATTTCGAGAGACCGCTAAAGGAGTACGGCGCCTGGTTCTATCCCCGGCTCTTTTGGGAATCCGGACTGATCGGCCAGGTGCTCTATCTAGAGGCCGAAGCCCTCGGCATCCGGGGCACCGGCATCGGCTGCTATTTCGATGACCCGATGCACAGCCTACTCGGCCTCGGAGACCTTAGGTATCAGGACCTGTATCACTTCACAATGGGAGGCCACGTCGACGACCCGCGCCTCACCACCCTACCGGCGTATCCGTCTGATTCGTGATCACGGCATTAATCCTGTCCCGTGCGGGTATGGGACTCAAGGCTATTGCTAAACAGTCCTGTTTGAGTTATACAGGTGTTAATTGTCGGGTTAGTGCCGTGGATAGAAGGACGGATGAAACCCGTCATCATTAATTCCAAGCAGTTACCATCCTAAAGGTGGCAGGCACCTTGGCAAAAGGGAAATATGAAGGGACTTCTGATCCGGTGGGTGATTAATGCTCTGGCCTTGATCCTGATTAGTCAAATGATCAAGGGAATCCAGGTCGATCATTTCGCGGCCGCCTTTGTCGCCGCAGCGGTGCTGGGCGTGATCAATGCCGTTCTCCGACCCATCCTGATCCTTCTTACGCTTCCGATTACCATCCTGACCCTGGGATTGTTTGCCTTGCTGATCAACGGATTCATGTTGTACATTGCGGGGACGATTGCGAAGGGGTTTCACGTGTCCGGACTCTGGCCGGCTGTTTTTGGAGCGCTTTTCTTATCGCTCATCAGTTGGATTGCGAACGCCTTCATTAATGATCGTGGCCGTATCGAGTATATCGAGCTTCGTCCCCGACCGTGACATCAGCGATGGCCAAGACTATTCTTTCTCGTATCAGTAAAGATGCCTCCCGCCGTCGACGCGGATGCATTCGCCCGTGACGAAGTCGGTTTCGATCAGGAAGAGGACCGCCTTCGCGATTTCTTCCGGCCCTCCCCACCGCCCCAGCGGCGTGACCCTTTGGACTTCACGTTTTTCCTTGGACGACAGATCCGGCGGCGCAAGGATCGGCCCCGGCGCAATGGCGTTGACCAGGATTTCGGGCGCGAGTTCCAGCGCCAGCGCTTCGGTCAATCCGATGATCCCGGCCTTTGAGACGTAGTACGGAACGTAATCCCTATATCGCGGCCGCCCACTGGCCGCAACCCAGTCCGAAAAATGGATAATGCGGCCGCCGCCGCGCCGCTTCATCAGGGGCGCGGATTTGAGGGAGAGCAGATAGGCGCATTCCAGATTCGCCGCCATATTCTTATCCCAGGCCTTGGAACCCAGATTCTTGAAAGCTGTCTTCTCATAGATTGAGGCCATGTTGACTAAAATATCCAGTCCTCCAAAGGCGCGGCTCGCCTTCTTGATCGCGTTGCCAAGATCCGCCTCGCTCGTCAGGTCGGCCCGTACCGCAAGCCCGCGTACCCCCAGATCCCGTACCCGCGTGACGGCCTCCTCGGCGCTTTTCTTTGATTTACGGTAGGTCATCGCGACATCCGCGCCGCGTTCCGCCAGCGCAACCGCCACGGCCCGGCCGATCCTCGCGCCTCCGGTAATCAATACCGCTTTGCCTTTTGGATCCATTGAACTGTAACTCCACGTTAACGAACCTGGTCTGAACTCATGGACACTCTGTCACGATACTGAACTGCCCTAAAACTGTCAAGCGACATGATCCTTTACAAGCCGGTGGTCCCTGGCCTGAGCGCTGAGGCACGCCGGAGCTTCCTTCGAACGGCGGGTCATCATTTAATCAACTTCGATCAAACGCAAGATCGTCGAACGGTCGGCCATGGACGATTAAGTATGATTATTGCGACTCGTGCATCAAGCGACAGTGCACCGCACTCGAAGGGTGCGGAATACAATCAGGCCGCAGGCCCACCTCTCACTTGGCGAAGCAAGGCCGGGGGCCACCGGCTTACTTGCCGCATCGCGATCTTAAAAAGCGAAGGCCGTTGCACGCGACATCTCGGACGGCCGAAGCGTGACCATGAAATTCCACTGATTCCGATCCGGCAGGTCCTGATACGAAACGGCAAACGCCCAACATTGTCCGATATACTGCAAACCGTAATCAATCTCGGCGTATGCACGGTCCTTGACGTCGTAGTAAACCCGGCTGGTGAGAATGACCTTTCCCGGCAGCTCGATCCGTGTCTCCCCCGTGAGGAAACGGAGGAGAGGAGACGGACTGCTGTACCAGAATGTCGAATCCGCCGGACTCAACGGGTTAATAGGATCCCCATTTGGGCTCAATGCACCCTCCCGCGTGTAGCGCTGCCCCACGCCGATCATCCAGGGACGGCGGACCTGAAGATTCAGATCGGAATTAAAGGAGACCGTTTCCCGTCGGTAAAGGTTGTAGAACGTGTCAATGTCCAGCGTCGTGCGGTCAAACAGCTGAAAAATGGATTCCGACCGGAGGTTTGAAAACGGCCGCGCCGTGCCGGGGTCATCCTCAAGCCGCTTGGCATGGATGTCGTAACTCTGCGTGAGTTTCCAGAAGATCCATTCCCGCGCGGACGGCTTCTCCGGATCGGTCCGGTCTTCCCAGGCGAGGCGGTTCGTAAGCGAATAGGTGACGCTGTTCTTACGTGGAAGTTGATCCAGATCATCAAAGTGGGGCAGTCGGGTTTGATCCACAAAAGGGACATAGTCATACACCACGGCCGGATCAATATGATGAAGCAGACGGCCGGAACCGGATGGTTCGAAGATTCGGGTCAGGCGCGTATGGGCGCCCAGATCCAGTATCTCCAGGCCGCGCCGGGTCGGTGAGTCTGAAATAAGATCGCGGCTGTACCAGGTCTCCCGATAACCGGCACGCGGGGTCAGAACAATCCCTCCCAGATTCAGTTTCGTCCAGAGCCGCGGGAAGGCGTCCAGACGGCGGGCCCGGACCAATCCGGCCGCCTCGTCTTCTTTTTCACGCCAGAAATTGACGGCCGTCGCGTCCAGACCGGCGTACAACGGGAGGTCACCCAGACGATATTCCCGAAGAACATAGCTCGCCTTGGGCAGCTCCTGAAGAGTGGTGTCGCTTCGGGTAACAAGGTCCCGGGTCATTCGGGCCAGCAGGCTGATCTCTTGATTGTCCCACCGCCGGAAAACGACGAAGGTCGAGGTCAGACTTTGCCGGACGCGGTCCGATGTGGACGCGCTCAAATCGCGGAACTGGTCGATGTCGCTGACGAGATGCACGTTCAGCCGGGCTTGGAAATCGGCCGTGAACCGCTGGACGTGCAAGAACTCCGTCTCCATCCGCCGACGGTCCGTGATATGATCGTCGAACACGGTGGTGTGCAGTTGTCCTTCGGACCCACGGCTGAGCTTGTACCGGTATTCCAGCCCGGCGCCGGTCCCGCGGATGCTGCGGTAATCGAGCGAGAGCGTCGCATCCTGGCTGGGGCCGATCGCCCAGAAAAATTCCGGGTTCACCCGCAGTCCGTCCAGCGTGCCATAGCCCAGCCTTGGGATCAGGAAACCGCTCTGCCGCGTCGTCTTCATCGGAAAAATGAGATACGGCGTGTACATCACCGGGATGTCTTTGATATAAAAAACCACGTCCCGGGCGACGAGATGCCGGCCCAGGTCCGCGCGGGCCGTCCGACCGCGGAACCGCCAGACGGGGGATCCGCCTTCATCGGTATCGCATGACGTGATGGACCAGGCCTTTAATTCATAATGATCCTCCCCTGTCTTGTCCATCCGCGCCGCATCCAGGTAATAGTTTTCTTTCTTAACGAAAAGCCGGCCCGGCACAGCCGTGCCGCTTTGAGTGCGGAGGTTGTAATCGAGTTGATCGGACGAAAGAACGTCGTCCGCATCCCTCAGAACAGCATGCCCGGAGGCCCTGGCAAGACCGCTCCGGTTGTCCAGCGTCAGACGATCGGCCGAAAGACGGACGGAGCCCTGGACCACGTTGACCGTGCCGGCCGCGATATACCGATCCTCGTCTTTGAGGTACTCAAGCTGTTCGGCCGTGATCTCGATCGGCAGCGCATCGCTTTTCGGGCGATCCAAAGAGAGGGGCGACGGCTGTGCGGACGCCGTGGAGAAGGGAAGGAGAGACAACAGCAATGCAGACGCGATTGAGGATGCCCACGATGTGGGTACGGACGCCCATTGAGAAAACCGTAGACGGTCCGTCATCGCGACATCCCTGAACCGGTTCTCCTCGGCATCTCACCCCCTCAGCGCGGAAGGCTGCGGCAACCCGTTTAAATAGGCTCGCGCCTCACCGACGGCATAGAGAGATCCGGCAATGCAGATCAGGTCCCCGGCCGCCGCGGCGGACTGCGCATACCGCAGCGCCTCCTCCATCTTCTCCCGAACCGTCACGCGGACCGGCCGCCCGCCGGCAGGCACGGGATAGCCTTCAAGATGCCGCTTCAGGTCGTCCACCGATGCGGCCCGTTCATGCCGGGGCCGCGTCACGACCACTTCATCCGCGATCGGAATGAGTTCCGCCAGAATTCCACCGATGTCCTTGTCGTGAAGGATTCCCAACACCAGGATCAGCCGCCCGGAACGGGACGGCTTCGACTCGTCCAGAAACGCCCGCAGGACCCGGGCGCCGGCGGGATTGTGGGCGCCGTCTAAGATCACGCCCGCGCCGGATGGCGCCGGCGGCATCCGCTCCAATCGGCCTTCCCACCGAACCGTTGAAAGACCCCGACGAACCGGCGCCTCGCCGATCGAGACTCCCTGACGCTCCAGAAGTTCGAGCGCGGCCAGCGCGCAACCCGCGTTGGACAACTGATGCCGCCCCAACAACACGCAGTTCAAATCGGAAAAAGACCACTGGACACCCTGATACCGAAACAGGTGCGGCGATGATCCCTCCACGCGGACCTCGGACCCCAATCGGTGGAGAGGAGCATTCTGTTCGCGGCAGACATTCCGGATTACGCTCACGGCCTCCGGCCGGTCGGCCGCCGTCACGACCGGCACCGACGGTTTGATGATCCCGGCCTTCTCGGAAGCGATCTTCTCCAGCGTATCCCCCAGATAGGCCTGGTGATCAAAATCAATCTGTGTGATCACCGAGACAAGCGGGGTCAATACATTCGTGGCATCATACCGTCCGCCCATTCCGACCTCGGCCACCGCGAAATCAACGGAGGACTCCGCAAAATAAAGAAACGCCATCGCCGTCGTGAACTCAAAAAACGTCACGGGAATATCCTCGGCCGCGGCCCGAATCCGCTCGGTCAGACGCGCGACCGCATCCGGGGAGATTGGCTCGCCGTTCACGCGGATCCGCTCGGTGAAGTCGATCAGATGGGGCGAGGTGTAGAGACCCGTGCGGTAACCGGCCGCGGCCAGGACCGCCGCAACCATCGCCGCGGTCGAACCCTTGCCGTTGGTGCCGGCGATATGGACCGAGCGAAAACACCGATGCGGTTCATCCAGCGCGGTCATGAGCCGCCGGATGTTTTCGAGCCCCAGCTTGATCCCGTGCCGCTGCAAGCGGTAGAGATATTCGATCGCCTTTGGATAGGAAAGGGTCACGGACTAAAAAAGGCCAGAAGCTTGGCCAGGGTCTGCTTTAATTTTTTCCGCTCCAGGATCAGATCAACCATCCCGTGGTCCATCAGAAATTCGGACCGCTGGAACCCCTCCGGGAGCTGCTGCTTGATGGTCTGCTCGATCACGCGGGGGCCGGCGAAACCGATCAGGGCTTTGGGCTCCGCGATGATCATGTCGCCCAGCATGGCGAAACTGGCCGTGACACCGCCGAAGGTCGGGTCGGTCAGGATCGAAAAGAACGGAACCTTCACTTCGGCCAGCCGGCCCAGTGCGGCCGAGGTCTTGGCCATCTGCATCAGCGAGAGGATCCCCTCCTGCATCCTCGCCCCGCCGGACGAACTGACGAGGATTAATGGCCATCGCCGTTCCGCCGCCCGTTCGGCCGCCCGCAGGATCTTTTCCCCCACGACCGAACCCATGCTGCCGCCCATGAACGAAAAGTTGAAAACACCGATAATGACCGGCAGATGGTTGATCATCCCCTCTCCGATCACCATCGCCTCACGGCGGCGGGTCTTCTCCTGGGCCGCCTTGAGGCGATCCCGGTACCGCGCCGAATCCTTGAAATTCAAGGGGTCCATCGGGGAAAGGCCCGCGTCCCACTCCTTGAAACTGCCTTCGTCCAGAATCAGCGCGATCCGCTCATCGACCGAAATGGGGAAGTGGTAATTGCATTTGGGACAGACCTTGGCGTTTTTCTCGATCTCCTTCCGGTAGATCACCTCCTTGCAGCTGTCGCACTTGAGCCACAGCCCTTCCGGGATCTTAAACCGTTTTCCATCGGCCGAACGGCCGGATTTATCCTTTTTAAACCACGCCATTTTTTACTTGTTCAAACGGTGAATGTCTGTCCGTCCTTCAACAACCGGACGTTCGGAATCTTGAGAGCCGCAATCTCGGCCGTCAGATGCTCGACATATTGAGGCTTCATATGGTAGACGTACAGCGGAATGTCCGGCTTTCCGATCTTGGCAAACTCCTGCGCCAGCAGCCGCGGGGTCAGATGCCCGCTCTGAACCGCCAGCCGATGCAGATCATTCGGAAACGAGGTTTCAATGATGGCCGCTTTAAGATGGGTGATCTTGGACGCCACCTCCCAGATCCGCTGGGTCTCATGCGTGTCGCCGCTGTACAACACCGACCCGGTTCGATCCTGGATGATGAATCCGACGGTCGGAACGATATGGTTCACGCGCACGGGCGTGACCTGCAGTTCACCCACCGTTTGGCGGTCCTCCTCCCGCATCTCGGACAGCCGGAAGGTGGGCTGCTCGCGGTTCGGAAGCTTGGTGAAATCCGGCCAGACACTATCGTTTAAAAGATGATCGTGAAGTCCGGTCAGGATCTCGTCCAGGCTGTGGATATGGATCGGCTCCGGGATCTTTCCAAAGATGGTATCGGCCAGAAAAGGCAGTCCCTTGATATGGTCAAAATGAATGTGGGAGAGGAGCACATGCCGGATCTGCGTCAGCTCGTTTAAGCTCAGTGAGGTCGAAATCGTACCGGCGTCGACCAACACGGACCGGTTGACCAGGAATCCGGAGGTGTTATAGGTGACGGTTTTCCCCTCGGCATCGGTCTCTGAAAATTCGGCTCCGTAACAGCCCAGCGCTTTAATTTCCATGCGGTCAAGGCCCCGTGTGTTTGACTTTGGAGAGGGTGTCCCGGACGCGCGCCTTGTAGAATCCTTCCAGAACATCCCGGACGCGCGGATATTTTTCGACGATCGCCTTGAGGTCCTCGCCCCGAAGTTCCAGGACCTCGGTGTCGGTCCGGGTGATCACGCTCGCGGTCCGGGGGCGCCCCGTCAGAAAGCCGACCTCGCCGAAAAAATCATTGTCCCTCAACTCGGACAGGGGGATCTCGCGGTTCCCGACTTTGGTCATGACCTGAACCGCGCCCTGGCTGATGAGATAGACCGAATCGCCTGTGTCCCCTTCCTTCACGATCCGGTAACCGGCCGGATACTGGAAATGGATCATCCGCTCGGCCACTTCCGAGAACTCGTCCGGGGTCAGGCTCGATAACAACGGGAGGCCGTCCGTCAGGCGGCGTTCCTCCGGCTTGGGTCCCGGGACCGGTGCGGAATTTCCGACTTCGGCATAAGAGGTCCGTTCGATTTCAAATCCACCCGAAGAATGATCATCGGACACGGCCGCCGTCGCCGGCTCGGCCTCGGACACGGGAACCGGCTCTGCGGCCGGCGGTTTCGTTCCGGATCCGAATTCCTCCAGATTAAACGGCTGCACCCCGATGACCCCTTCATCCAATGCGTCTTGTTCGGTCGAAGGCGCCTCGGAAACCGCCTCCCGACTTTCTTCTACCGCATCCGACTCTCGGTTTAAAGGCGCCGCCGTTCTTTCCGGCGGCGGCGGTTCGGCCGTAATGATGTACGGTTGAGAAAGGGCCGCCTGTTGCCGGGCCTGTCCGTGCAGAGACTGCATCTTCTCATGGGCATTCTTGTTCTGAGGATCCAGCCGGAGGAGGATCATTTTATAGGCCGCCAGCGCCTTGACGACAAACCCGCCTTTTATGAAAACGTCCGCGGCCTGATGATAGGCCGTGACCGCCTTCTGGGGCGCGCCCAGTTTCAGGTAATAATCCCCGGCGCGGAGTCGGTGGACGGCATTGTTGGGCTCCAGCTCGGTCAGTCGGTCCAAGGCCTGGATCGCCCTGTCCCATTGGCTCTTTTTGATGTATTTCTGCAGATCATCCGTGACCCGGTCTTTCTCCGTCACCATGATCGAGCCCCCCGAATGTGAAAAACTCCGTCAGGGTACCATATTGAAGCCCCCCGCCGCAAGCGGCGGAGAACATTCTGTACTGCCAATTTAGAGATGGCCTGCTCTCTCATCACCGCGGGCTCGCCGATCTCGGCATCGAGAACCGATAGCTGATTCCCAGGGAATAATTGAGACCGCCCACATTCAGGGCATCGTTGAAATCATCGGCACTTTTGACTTTGGCCAGAGCATAGCGGGCTTCGGTCAATATCGAGAGCCGCGGAAGAACCGGCCAGGTCAACCCGATCAC
>CAKKOZ010000010.1:17998-22360 GCA_919901335.1 Nitrospiria bacterium
ACGGCGGTGCGACGGGTCATGAGGATCCGCGGAGGCCTTCGACAACGAAGAATTTTACGGATCACCGGAATCAGGAGCGGCCAGACTATCCCGAAAAGAAAAAGAAGGAGTTGAAGCGGCGGCGCCGACTCCCCATCGGACGCACGGATCATGCCGATCGGAAAACCGCATCCGCCGCCCCCTCCGATCAAACCCGATCCCTTGACCCGGCGCAGGGCGCCGGACGCATTCAACCGTCCCGCGGAGACCACGCGGCCTTTGAATGCCTCTATCGGATCGGCCGTGGCCAGAATCACGGCCCGAACTTCTTCCGGGGTGAGCGATGGATCCTGCGATAAAAGGAGGCCGGCCACACCGGCCACGTGAGGCGCGGCCATGGACGTGCCGGAAAGATAGGCATAGTCCGCCGTGATCACCGTGCTAAGGCAACTCCCTTTTCCCTGAAGAAAGAACTCCCCCGTCGGTGTCGTGGAAAGAATGCAATCCCCCGGCGCCGCCACGTCCACGCTGTTCTTCCCGAAGTTGGAGAAACTGACAAGCCGGTCGTTGGCATCCGAGGCTGCCACGGTGATAATATTTCCGAGATCGTAGCTCGCCGGATAAAGCGGGGATTCGTCGTTATCCGCAGCATCGTTGCCGGCCGCCGCCACAAAAAGGATGCCGGCCTGGTTGGCGGCCTCGATCGCCGATTCTTCGGCCAAGGACGGTCCGGGCGCGCCGAAGCTGGCATTAATGATCCTCGCCCCCTCGGCTATGGCGTATTCAATGGCCTGGACCTCATCCCCAACTGAACCGCAGCCGTTGACATCCAATATCTTCAAGGGCAGGATCTTTGCGTTCCAGAGAACGCCCGCAATCCCCAAACCGTTATTGCCCACCGCCGCCGCGATCCCGGCCACATGCGTCCCGTGACCGCTGTCATCCATGGGATCGTTGTTTTCAGGCAGGCCGCTCGAATTGCAGTTGCATTTCGCGTCACAGGAATATTTCCTGGCGAAATTCCAACCGTTGGCCAAGACATTGGCCGAGAGATCCGGGTGGGTGTAATCCACCCCGCTGTCGATGACGGCAATGATCACCCGATCCGAACCGGTCGGCAGATCCCAGGCCTCCGGGGCGTCAATGTCGGTGTCCGGACGGCCGCTGAAGGTCGGGGTCGTGCTGATCGTCTGGCCGGTGTTGTGAAGCCCCCACTGATTATTAAAATCGGCATCATTCGGCTGGACCAGCGCCCGCCGGATATAGTTCGGCTCGGCGTACAGGACATCCGGATGGGCTTGATAAGCGGCTACGGCCTCTTCCACCGAAAGATCGGGCGGTAGGGACAAAAGCTGAATTCCCAGCGAATTCGGCTTCCTTTTGACGGACGTTTTCATCCGGCCGCGGAAATGCTCGATCGTCTCGGGCGGCGTGCCGGACCGGAACTTGACCAGGATCTCACCCGGAACAACCAGCGGGGATTGGGCGTATGATACCGAGCCGGAAACCGCTCCGGTGAGGAGCATGAGCATTCCGACGCATCGCCATGCGTCTCTCCAAACCGCACGGGCTCCACCGATCAAAGAAACAGACCCTTCACGAAACCGATATCATAGATCAACAGCGTTCCGAGCCCGATGCTGGCCAGACTGGCAAACGCCGTGAGGGCCTTATTGAGGCGGTTAAAACGAACGGACGAAAAGACGAAAGGGATGCTGATCAGCATGCTGGTCAGCATCATCCCGACGAGGGAACCGATCCCGAAGACCAGGATATAGCCCAGCCCTTCCACCACCGAATGGATGCTGGAGACGACCAGCAACATCAGGGCCGCGCTGCCCGCCAGCCCGTGCACCATGCCCACCGCCAGCGAGCGGTATCCCCGCCGGATCGCATGCTGGTGCGAGTGAAGCTCGACCGGCGGATGGGTGTGGAGATGAAGGTGGGCCTGGCCGTCATGCTGGTGCGGATGCAGATGCAGATAGTCTCGGATCAGGCCGGCCGCCACGATCCCGCCCAGGAAGACCAGCATGAGGCCGACCGCCAGCTCCATCGCCAGCGCCATCTTGTACGAGATGGTTATCTTCAGCGTCAGGATCGCCAGGCCCACCCCGAATAATGTGAGGGTGTGCCCCAGCCCCCAGAACGCCCCGAGGAGGGACGAACTTAAGAAACTCTTGTTTTTCGAAACGAGGGTCGAGATTGCCACCACATGGTCGGCATCCAGGGCATGTTTCATCCCCAGCACGAACCCCAGCGCCAGGACCGTTAAGAATCCGATATCCAGCATTGCAAATTCTCCTTTAGGGACGTTCCTCGATCCAGATTTCTCCGTCCGGTGTCGTCTCTCTCTTCCAGATGGGAGTGACTGTTTTCAACTCATCAATGCACCACCGGCAGGCCCGGAAGGCCTCGGCCCGATGCTCGGCAGCGGTTAGAATCAACACGATGTTCCCGCCGATGGGAATCTCCCCCGTCCGGTGGATGATGCAGACCTCGATGACCGGAAACTGTTTCAACGCCCTCTGCCTGATCTCGGCCAGCGATTTCTCGGCCAGCCCGGCGTAATGCTCATAGTCCAGGCGGCTCACCGGACGACCTTTGGAAAAGTCACGCGCCGCACCGACGAAAACGGCCACGCCGCCGATCCGGCCGGAGACGGTCTTGATCCGGCGCAGTTCATCGTCCAAGGAGAAATCTTCCGTCTGAATCCGCGTCCAGGGTTGGGTAGACGAGGCCATTGCTCCTCCTGAAAAGGGCGGCATGAGGCCGACCTCGTCGCCGTCATGAATCACGGTCTCCTCGGTCGCCATCTCCTGATTCACGGCCACGAGGACTCTCTTTTCCTTGACCCAATCCATGATCCGAGGAATCTCCGGCTGCAGTTGATCCCACAGTCCCTTCAAAGGGATCGGACGGCTCAGCTCCAGATTGAATTCCGAACGGCCCGCCAGATCTTTGAGCCTTGCAAACAACCGAACTTTAACCATATCTGATCTTCTACCTTCTACCTTTTACTTTTTCTTCTCGTTTGTACGTCCCCGATTTCCCGCCGGTCTTCGATACGAGCCGGATCTCACCGAAACTCATCTCCCGATCCACCGCTTTGCACATATCATAGATCGTCAGCGCTGCCACACAGACGGCCGTCATCGCTTCCATTTCAACCCCGGTCCGACCGGACGTCTTCACGGTGGCCGTAATCGCAATGCAGCAGCGGTTCCCGGAATCCGGATTGGGATCCTCTTTGAAATGCATCTCCACGCCGGATAGCAGCAGGGGATGGCAGAGCGGGATCAGATTCGGCGCCTGCTTGGCCGCCATCACCCCGGCCACCTGCGCGACGGCCAGTACATCGCCCTTGGCCACGCCGCCCTTTTGGATCCGTCTTAAGGTCTCGGGTCGTAAATAGACCCGGCCCGTCGCCGTGGCCGTACGCTCGGTCTGGGGCTTTCCCGTAATGTCCACCATCCGGGCCCGGCCGCTCTCATCCAAATGACTCAGCGGCATCCGTCTCTTCCATTCATATCATCCATGCGTTGATCATATCCTTTTCCCCTTGCAAAGGCAATGTCAACGGGGCCGTCGTCTTATCGCTTTTTCCTCGGCTTTTTGCTCGGCCGACTTGGCCTCTTCCCACAGCCGGTCCATCTCGCTCAAGGTCATGTTCGACAGCGTTTTTTGAGACTTCCCGGCCCTCTTCTCCATGTAATGGAACCGGTCCACAAACCGTTGATTGGCCTTTCGCAAGGACTCTTCCGGATCAAGCTTTAAAAACCGGGCCATATTCACGAGGGCGAAAAAGATATCTCCGAATTCGGCCTGGATCTGCCGGGGCTGCCCCTCCCCGATGGCATGCTCCAATTCCCTTATCTCCTCGCGCACCTTGTTCCAGACCGGCCGAATCTCCTTCCAGTCAAACCCGACCCGGGAGGCGCGGGTCTGGAGCTGATAGGCCCGCATCAGAGCCGGCAAGGGTTTGGGAACGCCATCCAGCACCGATTTGCGTTTGCGGTTTCGCTTCTCCTTCTGTTTGAGTTCCTCCCAGCGGGCCAGAACCTCCTGGGCCGTGGCCGGTCGGCCTTTCTTACGAGAAGACCGTGCGGCGCCGAATACATGGGGATGCCGCCGCGTCATCTTGTCAATGGTATGGCTCAAAACATCCTCGATCCCAAACTCCCCCCGCTCTTTGGCAATCTGGGAATGAAACAGGACCTGAAACAGCAGATCGCCCAGCTCTTCCTTCAGGATTTCGGGATCCGCCTCATCAACCGCCTCCAGAACTTCGTAGGCCTCTTCGAGAAGAAACGGCTTCAGGGATTCACGCGTCTGCTCTTTGTCCCACGGGCAACCGTTCTTCCCGCGGAGCGTCTCCATCACGGC
>CAKKOZ010000011.1 GCA_919901335.1 Nitrospiria bacterium
CGATGAAATGATTTCCACACGACAAAATCCTCCTTGACAAATTATACAGGTTTTTGTATATTCGTCCTGTGAAACCGCTGATCTGGCTCGGCTCCTCGCTCGATGATGTCCGGCGCTTTTCGTCAAAAGCGCGTCAGATCACCGGCTATCAGTTATACAAAATTCAAAATGGTTTGGAGCCTTCGGACTGGAAGCCGATGGCCGGGATCGGGCCTGGCGTAAGAGAAATTCGAGTCCATTCAGAAAAAGAGCATCGGGTAATCTATATCGCACACTTTGAAGAGGCGGTCTACGTTTTACACGCGTTTATCAAGAAAACCGCCCAAACGCCGAAGGGCGATATCGACCTGGCCGCTCGGCGGTTTCGGGAACTTCAGATATCAAGAAGAGGTGGACAATGAAAAAGATCAAGGGAAAGAAATCGTCGGGCAATGTTTTTCGTGATCTGGGCTTTGGTCCCAGGGACGCGGAGAATCTTCAGGTACGCGCCCAGCTCATGACCGAAATCGAGAAATACATTCAAAAGGAGAAGATGACCCAGGCGGATGCCGCAAACCTGTTCGGGGTGACTCAACCCCGGATCAGCGATCTGGTGCGCGGTAAGATTCACTTGTTTACGGTGGACACCCTGATTTCGATGCTCACGCATGCCGGTTTAAGCGTGAGGGTGCAAGTGAAAAGATCTCTAGCGGCCTAAGTGCCATCCTCCAGGAAGATCATTCCCTCCTTCAGCCGTTTCTGAAGCATCTCCCGCCTCAGTCCTTCGATCCGAACCCATTTCTGACGGGAACGATGGCCGCGAAGGATCCGGAGGCGGCTTTTCGGAATTCGAAAGAGCCGGGCGAGGAGGGCGAGGCAGGCCTCGTTCGCGGCGCCCTCGGACGGAGGAGCCGTCAGCTTCAATTTCAACGCACCGTTGTAAAATCCGGCCGGTTCTTCCCGAGAGGATCGGGGCTGGACCGAAACTTTGAGAACAACGCCCGAGGCATCTTCATGCAGATCGAACGGTGGGATATCGGGCATGATGTATCTTCACCACCTTGATATTGGGAAACGGCTTTTGCTGCATCTGGATCAGCCGCAAACAACTTTCGATCACATCCCGAATGTTACCCAATGCCTCGGCCTCCGAGCGTCCGAGGGCCGTGCAGCCGGGCAGGGCCGGAACGGCTGCAATGTAGAGTCGGTCTTTTCGGGTGATGTAGACGTCATAATTCATCTTCACCTCCATGACCCGTCTTCGGTTCTGCCTTTATGTCTTGGGCTTTAAGAGACGAACGTTGTCGTCCCGTTCTTCATCCGACCGGTCCTTTTTTCCCGCTTTCTCATCTTCACGATCCTCAAGCTCCGTAACCCTCTGGAAGATCCGGATCAAGGAGCGGATCTTTTCCAGAAAGACCACCTTCTGTTTTTGAAGATCAAGGATTTCGCGTTTAATTACGGCCATCTCGTCACGGGCCGAATGCATCATCTCTTCCGCCTTCAACTCCGCCTCTTTCAGGACCAGCTCGGCATCTTTCTGCGCGCTGCGTCCCATCTCCTCCACCAGGTCCTGGGCCTTCATGAGGGTGTTGTTCAGCGTCACCTCTTTCTTCCGCAATTCGGCCAATTGATTTTCGGTTTCGGTCACCTTCTCTCGAAGGGCGTTGTTTTCCCGTATCAGCGCCTCGTAATCCTCCGTCACCGAGTCCAGGAAGGCATCCACCTCCTGGCGATCGTAGCCCCGTAGTTTGACTTTAAATCCGGCCTGTTGAATATCCAGCGGCGTAATCTTCATTCCGTCCTCCTGCTTATTGTATGTGGGGCCCGCCCCCGGTCTCATTTTATGGGGGCCTGCTCGCTTCGCTCTCAATGCCCCCATGCCCCGGCCAGTCACCGGCAGAGCCGGATGCCTGGCCTGGCGCTTGGACAAGCATAGCCTGATCCTTGCTCATCGCATTCTCTGGGCCAGTTGGACCAAACTCGACACCAGGAAACTTCTTAAAAAGATGATGATCAGAATCACGATCAAGGGTGAAAGATCAATGCCGATATTATACACCGGCATCAGCCGGCGGACGGGATGCAGCACCGGCTCCGTAATTTTATACAGGAACTGGACGATGGGGTTGTACGGATCGGGATTCACCCAGGAGATCAAGGCCCGAATGATAATGACCCACATATAGAAGTTTAAAGCGATGCCGACCACCTCCGCAGCGGCGGCAACGAAATTCACGGCGATGAACATCTATTCCTCCCTCGGCCCGAAGATCGCGGTCCCCACGCGAATCATTGTGGCCCCTTCTTCAATCGCCACTTCAAAATCGTTCGACATCCCCATGGACAGCTCACAAACGGGCATCCCGGCCTGTCCCAATTGCTCGGCCTTTTCGGCCAGCCGCCGGAAAAAGGGCCTCGACCCTTCCGGATTGTCCGACGGCGGTGGAATCGTCATCAGCCCCTCCAGGGAAAGATGCAATAAGGCCGATGTTTGCCGAACCAAGGCATCCAGTCCCTCCGGCAAGACTCCGTGCTTACTGGGCTCGCGGGCCTCATTCACCTGGATCAACACCTTCTGCCGAATCCCGGCCTGCTCAGCCCGGCGGTCAATTTCATGGGCCAGATCCAGGCTATCCACCGAATGGATCATTTCAAATATCCCCACAGATTGCTTGACCTTGTTCCTCTGCAGGTGGCCGATCAAATGCCACTGAACGGACCCACCGACGGCTTTGATTTTCGGCAGCGCCTCCTGGACACGATTCTCGCCGAGCACCGTCGCCCCGGCGGCCACCGCATGACGGATGCGATCGTCCGCCACCCCTTTCGTCACGATGACCAGCGTGATCCGGCCCGGGTCCCGGCCGGACCGTTCCGCCGCGGCGGCCATCCGCTCACGAACCCGAAGCAGATGGGTCGCGATGAACTCATGCATTATCATCCATTACAAATCATGATTCCGTTGATCATCCCGCCCGTGGAATGCCCGTCGCGCCGGTAGGAATAGAACCGCTCCGGATGGCAAAAGGTGCAGGCGCCGGCGATGGTAATCCGTTCGGACGGCACCCCGGAGGCGATCAATTGACGGAGATTCAGCCCCGCAAGGTCGAGCATCCCTTTATCGCCCTCCGTCTCCCGCACAACCTCTTTCCAATAGTCAAACTTCTTCCGAAGAGGCCCCAGCACCGGCCCGTTTACTTCATAACAACACGGCCCGATCGCCGGCCCGATTCCGACCCGGAGATCATCGGAGCGGCATCCAAATGAATTTCGCATGGTTAGAACGGTCTTGGACGCGATCACCTTGAGCGATCCGCGCCAACCCGCATGAACGGCCGCAACGACCTTTTTGTTTTCATCCCAGATTAGAATCGGGAGGCAGTCGGCCGTGCGGACCGTGATCGCAAGCCCGCTCCGGTTCGTCACCACTGCGTCACACGCCCGATCCTGGACCGATGGGACCGAACCCCGATCCGGACCATCCGTATCCCCCGAAGCGCCGATCACCCAGATCGAATCGCCGTGCACCTGACGGACGGATAGAATCCCGGTCTCCCGGACTCCGAAATGTTTGGCCAGGAGTTCGACCGACCGCGGACCGCGAAGACCAAATAGATGCCGCACCCCGGTCTTCGGTCCCGAAAACGGCAGATCCAGCGCTCGATGGCCCTCTTCCTCGATGATTTGAAACTCCACCGCCATTCCATCAACCACTCTTATCTTCCCCCAGCGAGCCCCTATAATATAATCAATCCGCCTGTTTTCGAAGGAAGGTCGGCACATCCCACTCATCATCGCCGACCCCAGGGTCATGCGGATAGGCGCTGTTCGCCACCTTGCGAAGAAACGCAGGCCGGTCCAGGCTCTTGGGCGGCAACGGCTTGGCCGACGCCGGTTTCACGGGTGCCTCCCGGACCAGATCCTTCTCAAAACCGGTGGCGATGACGGTCACGACCACGTCGTCCTTCATCTGCTTGTTGATCACGGACCCGAAGATGATGTTTGCCTCCGGATCGGCCGCTTCCTGAATAACCATCGAGGCCTCGCTCACTTCGTGGAGGGATAATCCCTCTCCTCCCGTGATGTTCAACAGGACTCCCCGGGCGCCGTGAATGGATCCTTCCTCCAGAAGCGGGCTTGAGATCGCCTTCTGGGCCGCCTCCATCGCGCGGTGTTCACCCCGCGAGCTTCCCATCCCCATCACGGCGCGGCCCATATGCGCCATCACGGTCCGCACATCCGCGAAGTCCACATTCACCAGGCCGGGCGTCGTCACAAGATCCGCAATCCCCTGCACCGCCTGACGCAGCACGTCATCCACGACCTTGAAGGCCTCCACCAGCGATGTGGATTTATCCACGACCGTGAGCAGCCGCTGATTCGGAATCACGATCAAGGTGTCCACCACTTTTTTGAGTTCCTCCACGCCTTCTTCCGCCCGCCGCATCCGAACAGCCGCTTCAAACTGAAACGGCTTCGTGACCACAGCCACGGTCAAGGCCCCCAGTTCACGCGCGATGGCCGCGATGACGGGCGCGGCACCCGTTCCGGTCCCGCCTCCCATGCCGGCCGTTACAAAGACCATGTCGGCCCCCTCCAGCATCTCCCGGATCTTGTCGGTGTCCTCCAGCGCGGCTTCGCGACCGACGTCGGGATTCGCCCCGGCGCCCAGCCCTTTGGTCAACCGGGTTCCTATGGAAAGGGTGCAGGCCGCCCTGGAGAGACTCAGCGCCTGAACATCGGTGTTCGCCGCGATGAACTCCACGCCCGTAAACTTGGAGGCGATCATCGTGTTGACCGCATTACAACCGCTGCCCCCGACCCCGATCACCTTGATCCTGGCCGGCTTGATCTCTGCCTCTTCAAAGAGAAACATGCGTACCTCCTTATTTTATGTGGGGGCCCGCCGCCCCCACGCCATTAAAAAAATTCCTGGACCCATTCCCGCATCCGGGCCGCCACTTTGTGAAACAGCCTTCGATCCCGGTAGCGGTGCGCCTCGCGATCCCCCCGCGTCTTGAGGGCATACAGGATCAATCCCACGCCCGTGGCGTACATCGGGTTGTTCACGATGTCCGCCAGGCCTCCGATATTGGTCGGCGCGCCGCGGCGGACCGGCAGATCCAGGACCCGTTCGGCCAGCTCGACCATCCCCGGAAGGATCGCCGTCCCGCCGGTGATCACCACGCCCGAAGCCACCCGCTCTTCATAGCCCGTCCGCTTGATTTCACGGGCCACCAGCCCGAAGATCTCCTCGGCCCTCGGCTCGATGATCTCGGACAGGATCTGCCGAGACAAGACCCGCGGCGGCCGTCCTCCAACGCTGGGGACCTCGATCGTTTCCTCCCCCTGGACCATCGCCGTCATGGCGCAGCCGTATTTAATCTTGATCTTCTCGGCCTCGGCGGCCGGCGTTCGGAGACCGATCGCAATGTCGCTGGTCAGATGATTGCCCCCGATGCCCAGGACCGCCGTGTGCCAGACCCCCCCTTCGACAAAGGTTGCGATGTCGGTCGTTCCGCCGCCGATGTCCACCAGCGTCACCCCAAGGTCCCTCTCCTCCTGCGTCAAGACCGCTTCGCTGGAGGCCAGGGGCTGAAGGATGATATCCACCACCTCCAGTCCCGCACGGTTCACGCTCTTGATGATGTTCTGCGCCGAGGTCACCGCACCCGTAATAATATGCACCTCGGCCTCGAGGCGCACGCCGGACATCCCGAGAGGGTCTTTGATGCCGTCCTGATCGTCCACAATAAATTCCTGCGGCAGGACATGGAGCACCTCGCGGTCCAGCGGAATCGCCACGGCCCGGGCGGCGTCAATCACGCGATCCACATCCGCCTGGGTCACCTCCCGATCCTTCACCGCAATGACGCCGCGGCTGTTGAAGCCCTTGATATGTCCGCCGGCGATCCCGGCATACACGGACTGGATCTGAACCCCGGCCATGAGCTCGGCCTCCTCCACCGCCTTCTTGATGGATTCGACCGTGCTTTCGATGTTCACCACGACCCCTTTTCGGAGTCCGCGGGAGGGATGGGTCCCGATGCCGATAATGTCCACGCCGGGTGACCCGTCCGGTCGGTGCGGCTCCTTGATTTCTCCCACAATGGCGCAGATCTTCGTCGTGCCGATGTCAAGGCCCACGATGATGTTTTCTCGTTTCGCCAATTCCGATGACCTCCTTCCGATTATATGTGGGGGCCGCTGCGGCAAACAAAGACCGCGGTCCTCACATGCCCCCACACCCCGCGCCTCCCGCGGCCAAGCCGCGAACCGGCTTTTCTATCTCACAATCACCTGCTCCGAAAATCGCAGATCAACCTCCTGAACCCCTTCATGGCGCCGTGTAATCTCGCTTTCCACGGACAAAAAACGTTCCCATTTTTCGTCAAACGGCTCCGAACCGAACCGAATCCAGACTCCATGCCGCTGGACCCGCAGATCATCCCTTCGGCCGACATCCAGATCAAGGCCTTGTCCGGCCGCCGCAGGGGCCGCGCGCAAAATCGCCATGGCTGAGGAAAAGCGTTTTACCGCCGCCGGATCACGATCCCGCAGGGATGCGGCCTCGATCCCGTGGATCAGGGGAAGGGATGACCACGATCCGGGGATCTCCCCTCCGTTGGGCCACGCCTCAATGACGGCGCCGGTTTCATCCACGATCGCCTCAACCGGCCGGCCGGCCAGGACCGCCACGGGATACCGCTCAATCACCTGAACGGACAGCCGGTTCGGATATTCCCGGCGGAGATTCACCTCTTTGATCCAGGGCTCGGCCAGCAACGTTCCCTGGAGAGAAACCAGGTCGAGATCAAACAGGGCCTCCCCCGAAGCCGGCCGGAGACGTTCCAGAACGTCGGCTTCATCTAATCGTTCCAATCCCCGTGTGCGGATTTCCTGCAGTTCGAAAAATCTCGAATGCGTCATCGCCTGCATCACGGTATTCACACTCCACGCGGCCAGCATCAGTGCAACGGCCGGCGTCAGGATATAAAGGAGCCCTTTTGTCGCTCGTGAGGACGGCGCGGGCCATCGAATTCCTCTGGGAAACCTGAAGATCCGGCGACCGCCGCGGCCGCTCGGCTCACGTCGCCGCGCCGGCGACCGACTCAATTCACGACGCGAACGGTGATAACGGTAAATCATGTTTGCATCGCCGATCGAACCATTTGGGCCACCAACAGATCGTACGGGATGCCGGCCGCCGCCGCCGCTTTCGGCAACAGACTGGTTTCGGTCATCCCCGGAACGGTATTGATCTCCAGAACGAACAGCCTTCCATCGGGGTCAACGCGAAGATCCACGCGCGTGCATCCCCGGCATCCGATTCCCTGGTGCGTCTTGAGCGCCAGTCCTTGAACCTTCTTCGTCACGTTCTGCGGAAGGCGGGCCGGCACAATGTACTCTGTCATCCCCTGTGTATATTTCGCTTTATAGTCGTAAAAGGCCCCCTTCGCCACGATTTCGATCAGCGGAAGAGGGGCTCCCTCAAGGATCCCGGCCGTCACCTCACGGCCCTTGATGTACTCCTCGACCAGAATTTCATCCCCGTAACGGAACGCCTCGGCATAGGCCGACTGAATTGCGTCCGGCGATTCCACGATCGTGACGCCGATCGTCGATCCCTGACACGAGGGCTTGACGACCACCGGGCATTTCAATCCAACGGGAAGTCCCCGCGTTCCGGCTGCCGCCGAACGAGGCAACCGCAAAACCGAATACGTTGGTGTCGGAATACCGTAAGCCTCCAGGAAGCGTTTCGTCATCACCTTATTCATTCCGATCGCGCTGGCCAGCACGCCCGACCCGGTGTAAGGGATGCCCAGAATTTCAAGCAATCCCTGAATCGTCCCGTCTTCTCCCCCGCGGCCATGCAGCGCATTCACAACCAGCCCGATCTTCTCCCGGCGGAGCTGTTCGGCAACCGTTTCATCCGGATCAATCGCCGTCACCGTACAGCCCTGCCGGCGCAGCGAGGCCTCGATCGCACGGCCGCTCTTCAGGGAGATCTCCCGCTCGGCCGATTTTCCGCCCATCAAGACCGCGATTTTTTTGTCCGTCAACATCCTTTAACGATCCTGCCCCACGATCCGGAGTTCCAGCTCCAGCGTGATCCCCGTTTCCTCTTCCACGCGCTTTCCGATCAGCCGGATTAATTGTAGTACCTCTTTGGCCGTGGCGTGGCCGCGGTTGATGATGAAGTTCGCATGCCGCTCCGAGACCTGGGCATCGCCGATGCGGCGGCCCTTCAGACCGACCGCCTCGACCAACCGGGCGGCAAAGGTCCCAGTGGGGTTCTTGAAGACCGACCCGGCATTGGGCCACGTGAGCGGCTGGGTCGCCTTCCTCCGATCGGTAAAGCCCTCCATCCGCCGCTGGATTTCGGCCTTGCCGGCCTTGCGGAGTTTCATTCGTGCGCTGACGATCACGCCCCTCGGAAAACGAGACCAGCGATAGCCGAAGGCCATCTCCCCCCGGGACAGCATCCGGATCGTCCCGTCCGATTCGATAATTCGAACGCCGGTCAGCCGGTCCGACATCTCGCCCTCGCGCGTCCCGGCATTCATCACCACGGCCCCACCCACCGTCCCCGGAATCCCCAGGGCGAATTCCAGACCGCTCAACCCCCGTGCCAAGGCGTGTCGGGACAGACGGGACAAAGGCACGCCTCCCTCCACCTCGATCTCGGTCTCGTTCGGATCCGTGATCCGCTGGAACCGGGAAAGCTTCACCACAATGCCGCGGATCCCGCCGTCCCGCACCAGAAGGTTGCTCCCGCCCATCACGAAGATCGGCGCGTCCAGTGGATGGGCCCGGCGGACCAAATGGGCCAGGGCCTCACGATCTTTGGGAATCACCAGGACATCCGCCGGCCCGCCGATCTTGAGCGTTGTATGGCGGCTCAACGGCTCACGCCAGCGAATCTCGCCCTCGATGCCCCGGACGGCCTCTCGAAGAATTTTTTCGTCCGACTCTTTCATCCCATCCGTCCTTATAACCGCTCCAGCACGGCCCTTCCGACTTTCCAGACATCCCCGGCCCCGAGCGTGAGGATGATGTCCCCGGACCGGACGATCGAAAGAAGAAGCTCGACGATCGCATCCGGCCCCGGCAGAAAATGGACGTCCTTGTGTCCGTGCTGCTTCACCTGCTCATACAGCCGAAGACCCGAGATCCCCTCGATCGGCGGTTCGCCGGCGGCATAAATATCGGTAAGGATTAGACTGTCGGCCTGGTAGAAGGCCGTGGCGAATTCCTTGAGCAGATCGCGCGTGCGCGAGTAGCGGTGCGGCTGAAACACCGTCAGCAGCCGCCGGTCCCAGCCGGAACGGGCCGCCGCCAGCGTCGCCTTGATCTCGGTCGGATGATGGCCGTAGTCATCCACGATCATCACCCCGCGCTTCTCGCCGACGAGATGGAACCGCCGCTCCACGCCGGCGAATTCGGCCAGGGCTTTCCGGATCGCCGGAAGTTCCACCTCCAGTTCCAGTCCGACCGCAATCGCCGCCAGTGCATTGTAAACGTTGTGCAGACCGGGAAGCGCAAGGCGAAAACGGCCCAGGCTCTTTTGGCGAAACTGGACCGTGAACTCCGATTCCCACCCCTGGAACTTCACCTCGCTTCCGACGAGATCGGCCTGCGTCGTCATGCCGTAGGTCAGGGTCCGGACCTGCAGCTGCGGAATGATTTCCTGGACCGGCTCCTGATCCAGGCAGACCACCGCCAACCCGTAAAAAGGCACCTTGTTCAAGAAGTCCAGGAAGGCCTGCTGGATTCGGGTCATGTCATGATAAAAATCGAGATGCTCCCGATCGATCGTCGTGACAACCGCGAGGGTCGGGGAAAGTTTGAGGAAGGATCCATCGCTCTCGTCCGCCTCGGCCACCAACAATTCGCCCTGGCCCAGCTTGGCATGGCTTCCAAATTGGTTGAGCTTGCCGCCGATCACGACCGTCGGGTCGAGACCGCCTTCCGCGAGAACGGACGCCACCAGCGAGGTTGTCGTCGTCTTGCCGTGCGCGCCGGCGATCGCGACGCCGTATTTAAGCCGCATCAGTTCGGCCAGCATCGCGGCCCGCGGAATCACCGGGATCAATCGCTCACGGGCCGCCAACACCTCCGGATTCTGCTTCGAGACTGCGGAGGAGACGACCACGACCTGGGCCGGACCAATGTTGGACGGATCATGACCGATGGAAATCTTCCCGCCGAGCCCCTCCAGGCGCTGGACCGCCTCGGAATAGGAGAGATCCGATCCCGTCACACGATATCCCATGTTGAGCAGTACCTCGGCGATGCCGCTCATCCCGGACCCCCCGATGCCTACAAAATGGATCTGTTGAATTTTACGGAACATTTATATGTGGGGGCCCGTGCGGATGAACAAAAACAAATGTCCTCCGATGCCCCCACTCCCCGCGCTCGCACCGGCGAAGCCGGATGCTCGCTTACTTTTGTCACCGTCCATGTTGGTCATGCACCGATCAGTTGTAGACAGTCCTTCACGATCTTCTCGGCCGCGTCCGGGCGGCCCAGCCGTCGGCTTTGCTCGGCCATCCGTTTAAGACGGGCCGGTTCGGCCAGCAGCGACGCAATCGCCTTCGCCAGCCGGTCGCCCGTCAGATCCTGCTCCAGAATCAATTCGGCCGCCCCGGCCTCGGCCAGCGCCCGTGCGTTTTTTTCCTGGTGCCCGTGGGTCGCGAATGGGAATGGGATCAGAATGGCCGGACGGCCGCAGGCGGTCAACTCGGCCACTGTCGTTGCGCCGGAACGGCAGACGACCAGGTCCGCGGCGCGGTACGCCTCCGAAACCGGCGACAGGAACGGCGCGACCGTCGCATCGAACCCTTGATCGGAGTAGATCTCCTGTAACCCCACGGCATCCTTCTCACCCGACTGATGGATGATCCGAACGTTTGCCTTCCATGCGTCCAGCCCGGTCAAGGCCTCGGCCATGGCGCGATTGATCACCCGGGAACCCTGACTGCCGCCCATGACCAGAAGCGTTTTCTGTTGCGTCCCGCCGGAGGGTCGCTCACCGGCCGAAAGGATATCGCGCCTCACCGGATTTCCAAAAACGCGGACCGACCCGGCCCGGCGATTAAACCACGACCGCGTCTCCTCAAATGACAGATAGATCCGATCCACCCAGGGCCCAAGAAAACGGTTCGTGAGACCGGGTACCGCATTGGGTTCCACCAGAACACGGGGCAGACGCATCAGGCCGGCCATTATCATCACCGGCGCGGAGGCGTATCCGCCGACGCCGATCACCAGATCGGGGCGGGCTTCCCTCAAAATTTTCCAGGATCGCCGGAGGCCGGACGGAAGCTGCAGCAACGTTTTCATCTTCCGCAATCCTCCCTGACCGACCCAACCGCCGATCGGAATCAAACGGAGATCGAAACCCTCCTTCGGGATGATTTTGCTTTCCAGCCCACGGGCCGTTCCCACAAACAGAACCGTGGCGCCGGCCCGCTGTCGTTCAAACTCACGCGCGAGTGCAACGCCCGGGAAAAGGTGGCCGCCCGTCCCGCCCCCTGCAATTACCACGCGCATCCCTCCGACCTCGTTTTTCGCTGTTTGTTTGTCGGCCGGATCATGGGCCCGGACCGGCCTGCCTCGTGAGACAAACTCCATCGCCCGGCCGAGGCCGCCCTTGAAATATTCAAGAGAATGCCGATTGCGATTAAATTCGCCAGGAGCGACGATCCCCCGTAACTTAAGAAAGGCAGCGTCAGACCCTTGGTCGGCAGCAGACCCGTTACCACGGCCATGTTGATCAGGGCCTGGACAATGACCATCATCGTCAATCCAAACGCCAGATGGCGGCCGAACGGATCCGGGGCCCTCAGGCTGATCGCCACCCCCCGCCAGGCCAGCACGGCGAACAGGATCAAAACAGTTAGGGTCCCCAGTAGGCCCAATTCCTCGCCGATCACGGCAAAAATAAAATCGGTGTGCGGGTACGGAAGGAAGAACAGCTTTTGCCGCCCCTCCCCCAGCCCCATCCCGACCGGCCCCCCGCCGCCCAGCGCCAGAAAGGACTGGATCATCTGGAAACCCGTATCGGTCGGGTCGCGCCAGGGGTCCAGAAAGGCCATCATCCGCTGACGACGGTAACCGATTTTCATGATCATGGCGTACAGCACCGGCAACGCGAGCAGCCCCATCACCCAGAGATGCCGTCCGCGGGCGCCGCCGATAAACAACATCAGGCCGGCCACCATGCCCATGACCGCGGCCGTCCCCAGATCCGACTCCCCCATGATCAAGGCCAGCAGCGCGCCGATCACGATCATCGGCGGTAGAAAATCCCGGAAAAAATCATCCAGCCGGTTCTGTTTTTTCACCAGGTACCGCGCCATGTAAATCACGGCGGCGAGACGGGCCAGCTCCGACGGCTGCAACGTGAAGGATCCCAGACGCAGCCAGCGGCGGGAGCCGTTCACCTCAACGCCGATACCCGGAATCAGAACCAGCACCAGCAGGACGACCGCCCCCAGGACCAGCGGCAAGGCCGCCCCTTGCCAGATGGCATAGGGAACACGCGACATCATCACCATGGCGGTCAGCCCGATCAGGGCCCAAAGAATCTGACGCTGGATGAAAAAGAGCGAGTTGCCGTACTGGCGGCCGGCCAGTACGGCGCTGGCGCTGTAGATCATCACCACGCCGATCACCAGCAAGATCAGGGTAACGAGGATCAATGTCTTGTCGCTCTGCACGCGCCCCATCTTATAGTCCGTTGACGATTTCCTTAAACCGGTTGCCGCGGTCCTCGAAATCCCGGAACATATCGAAACTGGCGCAGGCCGGCGCCAGGAGCACGATGTCTCCGGCCGCCGCCGTTTGGGCCGCGACCCGCACGGCCTCCTCCAGACTCCCGGCCTCGATCAGGGGCGCCGCGCCGTTCCAGGCCGCCCGAAGCGTCGGGCGCGCCTCGCCGATCAAGACGGCCGTCTTCACCCGGTGACTCACGAGATCCCGAAGGAGATTAAACTCCGCCCCTTTATTTCGGCCGCCCGCGATCAGCACGATCGGCTCCGAAAATGATTCCAGGGCCTTCGCCAACGCGACAACGGTCGTCGCCTTTGAATCGTTCACATACAACACCCCATTCCGCTTTCGGACCGGCTCCAGACGGTGTGCAAGGCCCTTAAACCCCCGAACGGCTTCTCGGATTTGATCGGCCGGGCAGCCGCAAAGCAGTCCCGCGGCCGAAGCGGCCAGTACATTTTCAAGGTTGTGCGACCCCGGCAGCGGGATCTCTTCCCGGCGGATGATCTCAACCCGCGCGGCGCGGGCGGTTACACCGTCCGCGACCACGGCGTCCGCCGCAAGATAGACGCCCGCCTCCGGTCTCGGCGTTCGACTGAAAAAGATTCGGCGCGCACGGACCGATCCGGTATGCCGGAGGACAACCGGATCATCGGCGTTGATCACGGCCGCATCCTCCGCCGTCTGGTTTTCAAAAAGCCTCATTTTCGCCGCCCGATAATCGTCCATGCTCCGATACCGATCCAGATGGTTGGGCGTTACGTTTAACAGGACCGCCACTCGGGGGCGAAAGGTCTGGATCGTCTCCAGCTGGAAACTGCTCACCTCCGCGACGATCCAGTCCCATTCGACCGGCTCCAACACGGCCTCGCACAGCGGCCGGCCCAGATTCCCGCCGACAAAGACGCGGCGACCGGCCTGTTTCAAGATCCCGCCGATCAGCGCCGTGGTGGTGCTCTTCCCGTTTGTCCCCGTGATCGCGACCACCGGCGACGTCATAAAACGAAATGCCAGCTCCAACTCGCCGATCACCGGCACGCCCCGAGCCTTCACCGCTTGAACCGCCTCCACACTCTCCACCGCAATGCCCGGGCTCATGACGATCATCTCCGTGTCCTGAAATGCTTCCGTGGGATGGCCTCCCACGCAATACCGGACCGGGCCGTCTTTCAAAGCCGCCATCGGCACGGCCAGCTCGGCCGATGGCCGACGGTCCGTCACGGTCACCGCCGCCCCCTGCCGGACCAGCAAGCGGGCCGCGGCAAGGCCGCTCCGTCCCAAACCGACCACCGTCACCCTCGTACCCTGGATCCCCGGCGGCATCCGTCACCTTAACTTCAAGGTGCTCAGACTCAGCAGCGCCATCACGATCGCGATGATCCAGAACCGGATCACCACCTTGGGCTCCGGCCATCCCTTGAGTTCAAAGTGATGATGCAACGGGGCCATCAAAAAGATCCGCTTGGCCCGCATCTTAAACGAGGCCACCTGCAGGATCACCGACAGCGCCTCGATCACAAACAGCCCTCCGACCAGGAGAAGAAGAAACTCGTGCTTCGTAATAACCGCAACGGTTCCCAGCATCCCGCCGAGCGGCAGGGAGCCCACGTCCCCCATAAACACCGAGGCCGGATAACTGTTGAACCAGAGAAAACCCAGGCCCGCGCCGAACAGCGCGCCGCAGAGCACGGCCAGCTCGCCGGCCCCGTCAATATAGGGAATCAGCAGGTAGTCGGCAAAGACGCGGTGGCCGGTCACATAGGTCACAATGGTATAGGCCCCCGCTGCGACGGCGACCGGCCCGGTGGCCAGGCCGTCCAGGCCGTCCGTCAGGTTCACGGCGTTTGAAGCCCCCACGATCACAAGCACGGCGAACGGGAGATAGAGCCACCCAATATCCGGATGAAAATTTTTGAAAAACGGCACGCTCAGCTGGGTTGAATAATGCAGCGCGCCGTACAGCACGCCCACGATCACCGCGGCCACGGCCGTCTGGCTTAGCAACTTATACCTCGGCCGCAGTCCGGCTGAATGTTTTTTCACAAACTTGAGATAATCGTCCGTGAAACCGATCCATCCGAAGCCGACCAGCGAGAAGAGCACCAGCCAGACGTAGGGACTCCGGAGGTCCGCCCAGAGCAGCGCGGCCCCCAGCACGGCCACCAGGATGACCAGGCCGCCCATGGTCGGCGTCCCGGCCTTCGAAAGATGCGACGGCGGGCCGTCTTGCCGGATCTGCTGGCCGATCTGGGATTGCCGCAGCCGCCGGATCACCCAGGGACCGATCACAAAACAGATCAGGAACGCAGTCAACACCGCATAACTGGTCCGGAACGTAATATACCGGAAGACATTAAAGGCCGGATGATCCTCATGGAATGAATACAGGAGATGATACAACATAATCCCCCTACCGCTTGATCGAAAGATGGTCCAGAATCCGTTCCATCCGCATGCCGCGCGAGCCCTTGATCAAAATAACGTCGCCGTTCTCGGCCGTACGGCTTAAAATCCGAGCCGCATCGGACGGTTCACGACAGACCGCCACATGATCCCGGCTCATCCCGGAAGCCCGCGCCCCTTCCGCGATCTCGGCCGCACGTCCCCCCATTGCGATCAGGAAGCCGACGCCGGATGAGACAACGGCCCGGCCGATCCGGCGATGCGCCTCGACCGCGCCCTCGCCGAGTTCCAGCATATCGCCCAGCACCGCGATCCGGCGGCCCCGGGCCGGAAAACGGCTTAAGGCCTCCAGGGCGGCAAGCACGGAAGCCGGGTTGGCGTTGTAGGCGTCGTTCAAAATCGTCCGGCCCTCCCAAGGGATCAACTCCGAGCGCATCGCGACCGGCCGAAAGCTCTCCAGACCCCGCCGCACGTCCTCAAGCCCGCAGCCCAGGACCCAACCCACCGCGGCCGCCGCCGCGGCATTGAGGGCATTGTGACGGCCGATCGCCGGCAGATGGATTTGGATCCGCGCACGATCGGGTTGAGTCGGCTGCTGGTCCGCCGCCTCGCCGCGCCCGGATGCGCGAGGGTTCTTTTCTCGAGACCGCGCAATCCCGAAGACGGACGGGCGGCCGCTCAACGTGATCACAACCTGCGAGCCGTTCTCGTGGAGATCTTCAATAAGGATATCCGCTTCCGGATTCAGCCCGAACGTCACGACACGTCCGGGGGCGCGGGAACGGAGGGTTGGAAAAAACGAATCGTCCCGATTCAGAATCGCCACCCCTTCCGAGGGGGAAAGCGCCTCCAGCAGTTCGGCCTTGGCCGCGGCCACCGCGTCCAGGCTCCCCAGCGTCTCTAAATGGGCCGGGCCGATGTTGGTGATCAAGCCCACCTGCGGCAGGGCGATCTCGCACAACCGCCGCAGCTCCCCGGGCCGGCTGATCCCCATCTCCAGAACGGCGGCCTGATGGCTCGGCGTCAGCCGGAGCAGCGTGAGCGGAACGCCGATCTGGTTATTGACGTTCCCCTCGTTCTTTAAGGTGACGTACCGTTCGGCGAGAATCCCCGCCGCCATCTCCTTCGTCGTCGTCTTCCCGTTGCTGCCGGTCACGGCCACGACGGGAAGCGCCCATCGCCGACGGTGCGACCGCGCGAGCCCCTGCAAGGCCGCAAGGGTGTCCGTCACGCCGATCAAAATTTTATCGCGGAGCAGCGTCTCCTCTCCGGCCGTTTTCGGAATGCGGTGTGACGACACGTTCACCAGAACCCCGCACGCGCCTCGTCCCAGGGCTTCATAGATGAACTGGTGGCCGTCGAACCGTTCCCCCTTGATCGCGATGAACAAGTCCCCGGCCGAAATCGTCCTCGAGTCAATGGAGATTCCCGAAACGACCTGGGACGGATCTCCCCGCATCAATCGCCCGCCGGTCGCCGACAGAATCTCGTCCGCTGTAAACATTGGCTCCATGCCGATCGCCTTAACTCCCACGCGGGCGGCCTCCCGACCCATGCCTCTGTATCCAGTCGCCGGCCACCTGCCGATCGTTGAACGGAATCGTCCGATCGCCGATGATCTGGTACTCCTCATGACCTTTGCCGGCTACGACCACCGTGTCGCCCGGATGGGCCAGACCCAAGGCCCGCTCGATCGCTTCCCGCCGGTCCGGTACCGCCATCCATTCGACGGGACGTTTCGTTTGCGCCGAACCCTCCCGCACGCCGACCCCCACCTCGTCCATAATGCGGACCGGATCTTCGCTGCGGGGATTGTCGGAGGTGATCACCACCACATCGCTGAAGCGGGCCGCCGCCCGACCCATCGGGGCGCGTTTTCCAGGATCCCGATCGCCGCCGCAGCCGAACACCGTGATGACCCGCCCGGACGTCAATTCCGAGACGGCTTGAAGGAGGCGGGCCAGCGCGTCTTCGGTATGCGCGTAGTCCACAATCACGCTGAATCCCCGCCCCGAATCAAGACGCTCGAACCGCCCCGGCACGCCGGATAATCCCTCAATTCCGGCCTGGATTTCTCCCACTTTAAGTCCCAGACAGTAACCAACACCCATGGCGGCAAGAAGGTTGTAGACGTTGTATTTTCCCGACAACGGGGAACGGACTGGAAAGGCGCCGGAGGGCGTTTTGACGGTAAACGCCAGGCCTCCTCTCGAACTCCTGATATCTTCAGCCGAAATATCGGCTTCACGAGAAAGCCCAAATGACAGTGACTCCCCGACCATTTTAATTAAACGCTTTCCATATTCGTCATCGATATTGATAACAGCTCTTTTTTGCAATTTGTTTTCAGGGTTCTTGCGAAGATAGTCAAACAGGAAGGTCTTTGCCCTGAAGTATTCTTCCATCTCCTTGTGAAAATCAAGGTGATCTTGGGTCAGGTTTGTAAAGACACCGACATCAAATTCACACCCTGAGACCCGATAAAGGAACAGGCCGTGTGATGAAACTTCCATGACGACATCCTGGACGCCTTCTTGGACCATTCGCTTAAGATATTCTTGAATCGTTGCTGATTCAGGTGTGGTATGAGATGCTCTCGATGCCTGATCTCCTATTGCGTTTTCGATCGTCCCGAGCAAACCCACTTTACGCCCTGCGGATTGAAGCAGCGCCCGGATCAGATACGTCGTGGTTGTTTTCCCGTTGGTCCCTGTTACACCAATCATCCTCAACTGACGAACGGGATAACCATGGAAGGCGGCGGCGGCCTGCCCCAGCGCACGTCGTCCGTTTTCTACCTTGACAATCGTTACCTCGTCTCCCTTCGACGTCTTAAACCCGACCGGAATAGGCTCCTTATCCTCAATCACGATGATGGTTGCCCCTCGGGAAACGGCGTCCGGAATGAAATCATGGCCATCCATCTTATGGCCGGTCAGGGCGATGAACATCCAATCCGGCTTCACGTCACGCGAATCGTGGGTGATGCCGTAGATGGTTCGCTGCCTGCGTCCTTTAACCGCGGTTCCTCCAATCGCTTTAAGAATCGGCTCAAGCTCACCCGTCATTACTGCACCACCCGCACTTATCCGGCCAAGGTCAGCAGGATGCGTTCCTGCGTCCGCGGCGGCACCCCGAGGTATCGCAAGACCTGCTCGGCGATCTTCTTGAAGACGGGCGCCGCGACAACGCCCCCCCAGGACTCCCCCTTTGGATTGTCCACCACCACCAACACCACGATGCGGGGGTCCTCCGCCGGAACGATGCCGACAAAGGAGCTGACCGTATCCTGCATCGAATACCGCTTCGTCACCGGATCAATCTTCTGGGCCGTGCCTGTTTTTCCGGCGACCCGGTAGCCGGGCATGGCCGCCTTCGAACCGGTGCCGTTTTCTGAAACCGCTCCTTCCAGGATGCGCATCATCTCGCCGGCCGTCTCGGGAGAAACCGCGCGCCGTTTTATTTCCGGCGGGAACGCCTGGGTCACGCGACCGTCCGCATCCCGGATCTCCGATACGAGATGCGGACGCATCAACGCTCCGCCGTTGGCGATGGCTGAGACAGCCGTGATAATTTGAAGGGGGGTGGCCGCCATTTCCTGCCCGATCGAAATGGAAGCCAGCGACCGTCCCGACCAATATTTCGGATCTCGGATAAGGCCGGAGGCCTCGCCCTCGAGATCAACGCCGGTCTTTTCGCCGAATCCAAACGCCCGGATGTGCCGGTACAATCGTTCGTCTTTCATCCGCATCGCGATTTTGATCATCCCGATGTTGCTCGATTTCTGGATCACCTCCCGAAAGGTCAGGTAGCCTTGCTTCTCGTGGTCGCGGATCACCCCGCCGGCCACGGCCATCCTCCCCTCCTCGCAATAAAAAATATCGCCGGGACCGGCCACCCGCTCCTCGAGCGCCGCGGACGCCGTCACAATTTTAAAGGTGGAACCCGGCTCGTAGGCATCGGTCACGACCCGGTTGCGCCACTGATCCGGATGCTGGGATTCGATGCGATTGGGATTGAATGCCGGACGGACCGCCAGGGCCAGAATCTCGCCGGTTTTGGGATTCATCACGATCACGGAACCGCTGGCCGCCCGCGTCTGCTCCATCACGGCATCCAGTTCGGTTTCGGCGATGTGCTGAATCACCTCGTCAATGGTCAGCACCAGGTCTTTCCCACGCGAGGGCGCAACGTAGTTGAGTTCTTTTTGGAAGATCGAATGGCCGAATGCGTCGCGCTGGATGACGACCCATCCCTTTTCCCCGCGGAGCAGCGGGTCGTATTTTAGTTCGATCCCCTCCAGCCCGTGGTTATCCATGCCGGCGAAACCCAGAAGATGGCCCATCAGATTCCGCTTGGGATAGAACCGCTGGCTTTCGTTTAAAACACCGATCCCCTCGATCCCAAGTTCCATGACGCTCCGGGCCACGGCCGGGCTGACCTTGCGCTCGATCCAGACAAAGTTCTTATTGCCCTCCAACCGCTTGAGGATCATTCGACGGTCGGATTGGAGAACCCGGGCCAGGTCCGGAACCACCGCCTCACGATCACGGATGAGGGACGGAATCGCATAGAGGGATGGAACCTCGACATTGGTGGCCAGGATTCTCCCTTGCCGATCAAAAATGGTTCCCCGTTCGCCCTCCAGGACCACGCTTTTTTCATGCTGCCGTTCGGCCCGCTTCGAAAGCTCGGTCGCCTGCACCACCTGCAACGAGAACAATCGAACGACCACGCATAGAAACCCGGCCGTCAGGAGGACCACGGTCAGGAGGGTTCGTCGTGACGATCCCTGGAATAATTTCACGGCGTCCTCCTCGCGACCTGCAACCGCGTCATGGCATCCGTGGATAAATTGGGCGGCACCCCCTTTTGGACCAGAATCATCTGTCCGTCCTGCGGCTTGATCATCCCGAATTGAGTGATCGCGATCTTCTCGATACGGTCCAGGGCCGAAAGGGTCGCGACCTCCACAAGCAACTGCTTGTGGATCTGCTGGAGTTCTTTTTTCTCCTGCCGGGCCTGCTCGACTTCGTATCCCAGGGTGACGATGTGGACATGCTGCCAGATGTCCAGAAGGATAACCGTCACGACAGCCGCCCCGATCAGGATTCGTCGGAGGGTCATGCCTGGACCCGCTCCACGACACGGAGCTTGGCGCTCCTGGATCGCGGATTCATCCGGATCTCTTCCCGGCCGGGGATGATCGGCTTTTTCGTCACGAGCCGGACCCGCGCCGACTCGTCCTGAGCCAGCGCCTTAAACGTTCTTTTGACGATACGGTCTTCCAGAGAATGGAACGCGATGACACACAATCTCCCCCCGGGATTGAGGCGCTTGACCGCATCGGACAGCGCAACATCCAGTTGATCCAGTTCCTGATTGACGGCGATTCTCAAGGCCTGAAAGGTTTTCGTGGCCGGATGAAGCCGACGCGATTGGGCCGGCCGGGGAATGGCCCACCGGACCAAGTCGGCGAGCTGACCGGTCGTGGTGATCGGCTTTCTTTGACGGGCTTCCGCCACGGCCCGCGCGATACGGTTCGCCCATCGCTCCTCGCCATATTCAAACAGGATCTGTGCCAGTTGACGCTCGGGAAGGGAATTCGCCAAGGCGGCCGCGGTGATGGGCGACCGCCGATCCATCCGCATATCCAGCGGACCGTCTTTCTGAAAACTGAATCCTCTTTCGGAATCCGTCAATTGCAATGTGGACATGCCTAAATCCATCAGGATTCCATCCACACTCCGAACACCCTGCGCTCTCAGAAGCGTTCCAAGGTTTTTAAAATTTTCATGGAACAGACGAGCCCGCGTTCCATACCGTTTCAAACGCTCCCCCGCTCTTTGAATCGCCTCCTCGTCCCGGTCCATCCCGATCAGGGACCCGTCCGGCGCCGTCGCTTCGAGGATCGCTTCGGCATGCCCCCCGCCCCCCAGGGTGCAGTCCACATAGATCGCATGCGCTCGCAAGCGGAGGGCCTCAACCACCTCCTGCTTCAGAACCGGGATATGATCCCCGTCGTGGTTCGTGGCTAAAAACCGAGGCCGGCCAGGGCCTCACCTATTTTCTCAACATTTTTAGGCAACTGGGCCTCTTTATCTTTCCAGCGCTTGGGATCCCAGATTTCGATCTTGTTGGACAGCCCCAGCATCACGATGTCTTTGTTCAATCGGGCATGCTCCCGTAGCGGCGCGGTCAGCAGGATCCGCCCCTGGCGATCCAGCTGGCATTCCGTCGCGTAGGAATAGGAGAACCGAAGCCAGTCTTTCACTTCTTTTTGCATGGTTGGAAGAGTCTGAACTTTTTCCTGAAGGCGCTGCCATTCTGAGACGGGATAAGCCACTATACACTGATCAAAGTCGGCCGTCACAATCAGCTTTTCTTCGTACCGATCCGTCAGGACTTCCCGGAATTTCATGGGAATGCTGACACGGCCCTTGGAATCCACCGTATGTTCGTAACGGCCTAGAAACATTCTTCTGTCTCCATCCTATCCCACTTTATCCCACTTACAGCCACGAGTATACACCACGAGGGTCTCTTGTCAAGAAAAAAACAATCAGGTCATGGAATTTGTTATCGAATCGGATCAGACACTACATTTGGGGCCGACTTGGAAAAGACCCCCGATCTGTAGTCTAAAAATCGGCTTAAAATCGTTTTTAGGACCAACTTCTTGACAGTATTACTCAATTTCTGTTAAATTGGTGGTTCTTTAATGTCGAAGTTATACCGGGGAATACACTCGGGAGCCGGGGGAATTTTTTATAAAAATCATGGAGATTAAAATCAACGGAAAACCGGAAAAAATACAGGCCAAGACCATCCTTGAACTGCTTCAAGCGAAAGAGATCGAGCCCCCAATGGTATCGGTCGAATTAAACTCAACGATTCTGGACCGGGCGGCCTATGCGACCACACCGCTCAAGGAAGGTGACGCGATCGAGTTTCTTTTTTTTATGGGCGGGGGTGAACGATATGATGACATTTCGAAGCTGATCGGCAACACGCCGATGGTCCGGCTGAACCGCCTCTCCCCTTCCAACGGCGCAACCCTCTTCGCCAAGGTCGAATTCTTCAATCCGGGCGGCAGCGTGAAGGACCGGATCTGCCTCAACATGATCAACGAGGCCGAACGGCTTGGCCTATTGAAACCCGGGGCCACTCTGGTCGAGCCGACCAGCGGCAACACCGGCATCGGTTTGGCCATGATCGCGGCCGTGCGGGGGTACAAGTTGATCCTGGTCATGCCGGAGAGCATGAGCATGGAACGGGCCAGCCTCCTGTCTTCCTACGGCGCCCAGCTGGTGCTGACGCCGGCATGGGAAGGGATGCGCGGAGCGATTCGGGAAGCGGAACAGCTTCTCGAGCAGAACCCGTCTTACTATATGCCGGACCAGTTCTCCAACCCGGCCAATCCGGAAATGCACCGGAAGACGACGGCGGTCGAGATCTGGGAAGCGATGGACGGGCGGATTGACGCCTTCGTGGCCGGGGTCGGAACGGGCGGCACGATCACGGGCGTCGGCGAGGTTTTGAAGTCGCACAACCCGCTTGTCCAGATCGTCGCGGTGGAACCCACCGCATCGGCCGTCCTGTCCGGGAACGAACCGGGCCCGCACAAGATACAGGGCATCGGAGCCGGCTTCATCCCGAAGGTTTTGAACCGGAGCATCATCGACACGATCATCACGGTGACGGATGAAGAAGCCTATCGCACCGCGAAACTACTGGCCCGGGAAGAAGGCCTCCTGGTGGGCATCTCATCGGGAGCGAATGTCGTCGCGGCCCAGAAAGTGGCCAAGGCCCTCGGCCCGGGCAAACAGGTCGTGACGATGCTTCCCGACACGGGCGAACGGTACATCAGCATCGAAAAATATTTTAATATTTAAGATGGAATTTACAGACCAACAAATTCAGCGCTACAGCCGCCACATCATCCTCCCCGAAGTCGGCGGGAAGGGTCAGAAAAAGATCTGTCAAGCGAGGGTCTTGATCATCGGCGCCGGCGGACTGGGCTCGCCGGCCGCTCTGTACCTGGCGGCCGCCGGCGTGGGAACGATCGGGATGATTGACGGCGACGCCGTGGATCTGTCCAACCTCCACCGCCAGATCCTTCACCACACGGCCGACCTGTCCCAGCCGAAGGTCTTCTCGGCACGGGACAAGATGCTCGCGATCAACCCGGATGTGAAGGTCGTGACCTATTATGAACGGCTGACGGCCCAAAACGCGCTTTCGATCTTAAACAACTACGACATCATCCTGGACGGCACGGACAACTTCCCGGCTAAGTTTCTAATCAACGACGCATGCTTTTTTGCGGGGAAGCCACTGATCCACGGCGGGATCCTCCGTTTCGACGGACAGGTCTTCACGATCCGGCCGGGACAGAGCGCCTGTTACCGTTGCATCCATCGCAATCCGCCGCCGAACGGCCTGATCCCGACCTGCCAGGAGGCCGGCGTGCTGGGTGTTTTGGCCGGCGTGATCGGAACGATTCAGGCGACCGAGGCGCTGAAGCTCATCCTGGAAATCGGCCGGCCCTTGACCGACCGGTGGCTCATTTATAACGCATTGACCTCCCAGTTTCGGACGGCCCGTGTCCGGCGACAACCCAACTGCCCCCTCTGCGGAGACCGGCCGACGATTACCGAGCTGATCGAATACGACCTGGCGGTCTGCAAGATTTAAATCACGGAGATCCGCAGGGACGACCGGCCGGTCGTCCCTGCACAAAACATCATGGCCAAGATCAAAGGTTTAAAATGTCGCGAATGTAAGAAGGAATATCCCGCCGAGCCGCTCCATGTCTGCGAGTTCTGCTTCGGTCCGCTCGAGGTAAATTACAACTACGCCGAGATTCGGGAGGTTCTCTCACGGGATACGATCGCGCAGGGACCCAAGAGTCTCTGGCGTTACGCCGCGCTTCTGCCGGTGGAAGGCCCGCCCACCGTCGGGCTTCACGGCGGCCTGACCCCCATGGTCAAGGCAAACAACCTGGCGCGCGTCCTGGGACTCGATGCGCTCTATCTGAAAAACGACACGGTGAATCATCCCACCCTCTCCTTCAAAGACCGCGTGGTGGCGGTCGCACTCACGCGCGCGAAGGAACTGGGCTTCGATACGGTCGCATGCGCCTCGACCGGAAACCTGGCCAACTCGGTCGCGGCGCATGCCGCGCAGGCCGGGCTGAAGTGCTATGTCTTCATCCCCAGTGATCTGGAAGCGGCCAAGATTCTCGGCAATCTTATTTATAAGCCGCAGGTCATCGCCGTGGAGGGCAATTACGACGACGTGAACCGCCTTTGCAGCGAGATCGCCTCGGACTATTCATGGGCCTTCGTAAACATCAATATCCGGCCGTACTACGCCGAAGGCTCCAAGACCCTGGCCTACGAGACGGCCGAACAGCTCGGCTGGCGGAGCCCCGACCATGTGGTCGTTCCGATCGCCTCCGGATCGCTCTTGACCAAGATATGGAAAGGGTTGAAGGAGTTTGAACAGTTGGGATTCATCCCGCCCGTCAAGACGCGGGTCAGCGGCGCGCAGGCCGAGGGCTGCTCGCCCGTGGCCGAGGCCTTCAAGGCGAAACGGGACTTCATCAAGCCGGTGAAGCCCAAGACGATTGCGAAATCGCTGGCGATCGGAAATCCGGCCGACGGATATTACGCGTTAAAGACCGTGAAAGAGACCGGGGGATCAATCGAGACGGCGACCGACCCGGAAATCGTCGAGGGGATCACACTGCTGGCCGAGACCGAAGGCATCTTTGCCGAGACGGCCGGCGGGGTGACGGTCGCGGTCTTAAAAAAACTGGCGGCGCAGGGCAAAATCCGCAGAGGGGATGTCACGGTGGCCTACATCACCGGCCACGGTCTCAAGACACAGGAGGCCGTGATGCAGGCCGTCGGAGAGCCGGTCCGGATTCAACCGAACCTGACCAGCTTCGAGGAAACCTTCCAAACCATCAAACGGAGGAATGATTAATGCCGGTCAAGGTTCGAATCCCCACGCCGCTTCGGTCGCTCACGGCCGGGCAAAGCGTGCTGGAGATCAATGGAAAGGATATCGGTGAGGTCATTGATCTCCTGGATAAACAGTACCCCGGCATCAAGACCCGCATCTGCGACGAGAAAAATCAGATCCGGCGGTTCGTCAACATCTACGTCAACGAGGAAGACATCCGGTTCAAACAGGGTCGGGCGACCGCGCTGAAGGAAGGGGATGAGGTCTCGATCATCCCGGCAATCGCGGGCGG
>CAKKOZ010000012.1:0-6014 GCA_919901335.1 Nitrospiria bacterium
TGATCCGGAAACTGATCGAGGATTTCTGGCGGGAGCAGCATCTTCTTCACGGCTACGACTTCGTTTACTCCCCCCATATCGCCCGACTGGACCTCTGGAAACGGAGCGGCCATCTGGATTTCTATGGGGGAAACATGTATGCCCCCATGTCCATCGAAGGGGTCGATTATGAACTCAAACCGATGAACTGCCCCTTTCATATCATGGTCTACAAATCCCATCTCCGAAGCTACCGGGACCTGCCGCTCCGGTTCGCGGAACTGGGAACCGTCTATCGCTATGAGCGTTCCGGCGTTCTCCACGGGCTCCTCCGGGTCCGCGGCTTTACTCAGGACGATGCCCATCTGTTCTGCCGTCCGGATCAGATCGAGCAGGAAATCCTGAAGGTCCTGGACCTGACCGTCTCTACCCTGAAGACCTTCGGGTTCGATGACTATGAAATTTATGTCTCGACCCGGCCGGAAAAATCGGTCGGCTCTACTGAAAATTGGGAGCGAGCCACGGCCGACCTGGAATCGGCACTCAAAACCAAAGGCATGGCCTACCGGATTGATCCTGGAGAAGGCGTTTTCTACGGCCCCAAGATTGATCTGAAAATCAAGGACGTGCTGGGCCGTTCCTGGCAATGCACCACCGTTCAGGTGGACTTCAACCTCCCCGAGCGATTTAACCTGTCCTATATCGGCGAGGACGGCAGGGAACATCAACCCATCATGATCCATCGCGCACTGATGGGCTCGATCGAGCGGTTCTTCGGCGTGTTGATCGAACATTATGCCGGCGCCTTTCCGCTCTGGCTTGCGCCCGTCCAAATCAAAGTGATGCCGATCACGGATCAGCAGCATGCCTATGCACAGGAGGTCTCCGGCGCGCTGACCCGCTCCGGGCTCCGGGTGGAAACGGACCTCCGCAACGAAAAGATCGGTCTTAAGATTCGGGAGGCCGAAATGGCCAAGACCCCGTACATGGTCGTCCTCGGCGCACGCGAAGTCCAGGGACACAAACTTTCGGTCCGAAAAAGAAGCGGAGAAAATGTCGGTGAACTGGAGATCCCCTCCTTCATCGAACGGCTCAACAACGAAGTCTTGCAAAGATCGGTTTAACCACCCTTTTGTTCGACGGTCTTAGGACGGTCGAACGACGCAAACCGAGAGGAGGAATCACCTATCGCAGTCAAACAGCGTGTCAACAACGAAATTCGGGTTCGAGAAGTCAGGGTCATCGGCACCGCCGGAGAGCAACTGGGGGTCCTGCCCACCCGGGATGCCATCGCCAAAGCGGCCGAGCTGGGGCTCGACCTGGTGGAGATAGCCCCGACGTCTCAGCCACCCGTCTGCCGCATCATGGATTACGGAAAGTTCAAGTACGAGCAGAACAAGAAACAGCATGCGATGAAGCAGCACCAGAAAACGACGCATGTGAAAGAGATCAAATTGCGGCCCCACACGGATAAGCACGATCTGGATTTTAAGATCCGTCATATCCGCGAATTTCTGCAGGCCAGTGATAAAGTCAAGGTGACGATGATGTTCCGGGGCCGCGAGATGGCCTACTTGGACGCCGGCAAGGCGACGCTGGCCAAGGTAATCGAGGCGGTAAACGATGTCGGCGTCATCGAGCAGCATCCCCGTCTCGAAGGACGGAACATGATTTTGATCCTGTCACCCAAACCTAAAACCGTATGACATCAACGGGAAGGAAACGATCGAATGCCGAAGATGAAGACGCACAAAGGAACGGCCAAACGGTTCAAGAAAACCGGAACCGGAAAGATCAAGCATAAACAGAGCGGAAGCAGTCATCTATTAACCCATAAAACCCGGTCCCGGAAGCGGCATCTCAAGGCGTCCGGACTGGTTTCGAAGGCCGATCAACAAAGCATCAAGCGTTTGTTGCCCTACGCCTGAGAAATAGAGACAAATAAAAAAGGAGTAATGTATGCCACGCGCAAAGGGAGGTCCTAAAACTCGAGCCCGCCGAAAAGACCGGCTGAAACTGGCCAAGGGCTTCTGGGGCGGGAAACACCGGCTCTTTCGCACCGCGACCGAGCTGGTGGATAAAGGCCGGCAGTATGCCTACCGCGACCGGCGGCAGCGGAAGCGGGATTTTCGCCGTCTCTGGATCGTGCGGATTAACGCCGCCGTATCCACTCATGGGCTTTCGTACTCGAAGTTCATGGCGGGATTAAAGAAGGCCGGCATCGGGTTGGATCGAAAAGTCCTGGCCGATCTGGCCATCACGGATCCGCAGGGTTTTGCAAAGATCGCCGAAACGGCCAAGTCCAGACTGGCAGCGGCCTAGCCTGTCAGCATAACACCGTTATTCCATTTCCCATAAAAGCACCTCCGCGCCCGCGGCCGGATCGGCCGTCAACCGCCGTGAGCCGGCCGCCGTAAGCCGGACCGCGTCCCCCTGGGCCAAGGGTCCGGCCCCCTCCAACTCCGCGGCCCCTTGGGCCAGATAGAGGTGGGCGAAACGAGCATCCGGAATCTGCACGGTCTCTCCGGGACGGAGGCGTCCGCCCCATAATACGGCTCCGCGTTGACGGATCGAGATCGCGGCGGTGTGGCCCCGGCCCGAGGCGATCAGCACCAGCCCGCCTTTTTCAAGCTGGGGGTTGATGTCGAGCTGTTCATAGGTGGGGGCCAGGCTTTCCGTATCCGGGAGAACCCACATCTGGACCAGATGGACGTCCCGATCCCCCCTCGGATTCATCTCGGAATGCCAGATGCCGGTCCCGGCACTCATCCGCTGCGCCAGTCCGGGATAGATGATTCCCTTATTCCCTTCCGAATCCTTATGTTCCAGTTCTCCGCCCAGCACCCACGTGACGATCTCCATGTCCTGATGGGGATGGGTCTGGAAACCGGTGCCGGCCTTGATGACGTCATCGTTGCTGACCCGCAACAACCCGTGATGGGTATTGGCCGGATCGTAGTGATGACTAAAACTGAAACTGTGGTATGAATCAAGCCAGCCGGCCCGCGTATGGAATCGTTCGTTGCCGCGGTAAATATCAATCATCGGTTGGTTCGACTTGTTTCCTTGAATGATGCGTTCCATGGGGGTTCTTTCTTTTCGTAATATCCGTTTGTCCACTGCCCCGCAATCAGGGCAGGGCCATGTATGAATGGCCCCTACTGAATCATCATCTGCCCGCCCACATGCGCCTTGTGGAGGTGGCAGTAATACCGCAAGGGGCCGTTCGAATCCGCTATCATCGTTATCTCCTTGCTCCCACCGGCCGGAATCAGTTCCTTGATCTTCAACTCATCAATCGAGAAACCGTGCTCGGCATCCGTCGTATTCTTCAGTGTCAGTTTGACGGTCTGTCCTTTCGGAACGGTCAGACTGGCGGGGCTCCATATCTTGGCGTTTCCTTCCACCTTGGCGACGAGTTCGAACATTTTGGGCGAGTCCGCCGACGAGATCTGAAACCCGCCAGTCATCAGAGCACTCAAGATAAATCCGACTAAAGCGATTTTTTTAACCATACGCCCTCTCCTTCTCCGGGTTAGGATTAATTCCATCTAACGGGATTCCGATAGAAGATCCAAGGTTAACTCAAACACGGCACACGGCATCGCGATCTGCCAGTTTTGGAGGACCTGCGGATGAAGTTCGCCGATCAGGCCGAGGTCGCGGCCCCCGACCCGAATCAGCCCGACACGGCCTTCGATGAAGGAAGGATGAGCGGCAGGCTCCAATTGATAGGTCTTGCTCATATAGTACATCCATAGATCCAGACAGGAATGGAGCTCCGAAAAGTTGGCCGCCGGATGGGCGATGAGGGCGGCCAGCTTCAAAACGGTTCGCGTCCCTTCCGGCGCTTTCGCATCCGTAACCGCCGTATCGCCCGCCTCAAAGATCCGGTGGGGATAAAAACTCTTGGAGCTGGCGGCCTCCACCCGAAGCAGCGAGGGGATGATCCCGTTCCGCAGCGCCGAATAGGTCTGCGACATCACGTTTTCGACCGTCACCAGATCGCCGTTGTCGCTTGATGCGGGCAGGTTCATCCGGACGACCGATTCTTCGTGATGGGTCAGAATATTCGAGATCACCTCCTGAAATCCCATCCCGATCATAGATTCCCGCGCCCGGTCGGAAAACTGCTCGATGGATGAGAGCCCTCCCACGGTGAATTCGGACGGCATCTCGGGCTCGAAACTTCCGTAGCCCCGGCTGATCGCAAAATCCTCCACCACGTCCACCGGATGAAGCAGATCGTCCCGGTAGGCCGGAACGGAGACCGTCAGGTTCCGTCCGCGGGCTTTCACATCGTATCCATACGCCTTCAGGACTGAAACCGCTTTCGGCATTGCGATGGCCTCACCCAAAGCGGTCGTAAAATGATCCAGATCAAGCGTCATGGGCTTGGCCAAGACCATCGGCATCGTGATTTTCCGGCCGAAGTCCGTGGCGTACGGATAATGAACCTCGACCGGCTCTATCTCGGCGCCGCGGTCGGCGAGGTTCGCCGCCAGAATGTTCACGGTCAGAATCACCATTCGAAGGTCGGTCCCGGTCACCTCGACAAATAGATCACGGTCTCCCGCCTGCACCTCCCCCACCTCGCGACTATTGATGATCGGCGGAAAAGAGAGGACTTTATTTTCCCGGTCCGCCAGCAGCGGGTACTCCGCGGTCTTCGATAAAATCCCGGCGTATGCGATCCCCTTCGGATGCTTTTTCAAGATCTCGGCCGGCGTCATCGACGACTCGAATCCGAGAGGGACGAACCGCGTTTCATCCGGCCGAACCGTTTTGTAGACCACGGGGAAGGCGATTTTAGCAAGACGATAAAGCCCGATCGATACCAGTTGCCGCTTGCGGCCAAAGCTCTCGCTTAATTTCTCCTGTGTTTGGATGAGTTGAACCAGCGTCTCGTCGTCGATCGTCAGCCCGCGCGCGATGCAGGCGCCGATATACGGGCGGATCGTTTTCAGCGAAGGCGTCACGTCAACAACGGCCGCCGACTTTCGCTTCCCGTGATAAAAAGGATAGGGAACGGCCCTCTTCAGACGATGCGTCTTGATCTGCCGGGCCACGCCTTCCACGCACCACAGATCCGGCCGATTGGTGTCATTCAGCTCAAGCTTCATCTCACCGGTGGTTTCATCGTATCCCTTGATCTCGCCCTTCACCAAGGGCAGCCGATCGGCCAGTTCCGAAATCGTGATGGATCGGCCGAGGAGGTTTTCAAGGTCCTTCATTTTGATCTGAATCGTCGGCATGGTCTATCCCCTCGCCCGCTTCGTTCGGATCAGATCCAGATCGCTCGAGAAAAGATCCCGAATGTCGCCGATGCCCAGCGCGACCATCGCCATCCGGTCCAGACCCAAGCCCCACGCGATCACCGGCGCTTTCACGCCCAGCGGAAGCGTCACTTCCGGACGAAACAGGCCGGCCCCGCCCAGCTCCATCCAGCCCAACTTCGAATGGCGCACATGCAGCTCGACCGACGGCTCGGTGTAAGGGAAATAGGCCGGCAGGTATTTGACCTCGGTCGCATGGGCCATCTCGGTCGCAAACAGCTTTAGAAGACCCAGGAGCGTTCTAAAAGTAATCGTCTCGCCCAGCGCGATCCCCTCAACCTGGAAGAAATCCGGTGCATGCGTTGCGTCCACCAGATCGTAGCGGAAACAGCGGGCGATCGAGAAATATTTTCCGGGAATTTTTGGAGAAGCGGCCAGCGTGCGGGCCGAGACAGATGTACCCTGGCTTCGCAGAACAAGCCGTTTCGCCCGCTCCGGGTCGAAGGTGTAGCGCCATCCGCGCGAACCGGTTTTCCATCCCGTCTCATGCGTCTTGGCCACCCGCGCGGCGTACGGTTCGGGCAAGGACGCCACCGATTTAGGATGGTCTACGAAATAGACATCGTGGATGTCCCTCGCCGGGTGGAACTGGGGCATGAACAGCGCGTCGCTGTTCCAGAATTCGGACTCGACCAGCGGCCCGCGCATCTCCTGAAACCCCATCGAGACCAGTTTGGTTTTGACGCTGTCGAGAAACTC
>CAKKOZ010000012.1:6114-13214 GCA_919901335.1 Nitrospiria bacterium
CGCGTCTTCCATTTCTTATCGAGGACGTCATCCAAAAACTGTTTTTCTTCAACCGGAAGATCGGATTCATTCACCGTCCCGGCGGCGGACTGCAGCCGCCTCAAAAGACTCGGAAGGACCGATTCAATCAAAACCGGCAAGGATGTGCCCGTCGGCTCCAAAACCCCGCCTTGTCCCATTCGAACCACTTCATGCTCTTTGCTTCGCAGATTTCCTAAGGCCGTGCTGACCTCGGACGAGTCCAAACTTTCAAGCGAAGCAAGGTCCTTGACCGTGACCTTTTCACCTGCCTTCAGCCGATTGAGTATCCGCTTCTCCGGTATTCCGTGTTCCGCATATTTCCTGCCAAGCTCCGTGATGGACACGAAATGCGTCACTCTTTCTTCTTCAACTTTGATAACGCCTTTCGTCAACAGCCATCCGAGCGCCATCGAGAGACGGGACTCATCCAAACTAGTCTCCTGCATCAACTCATGGTCCCATAACATGGGACGCGCCTTGAGCGTCGCGAGAACTTTGCGTTCGAGCGGATGAAGGCCGGATGAAAGTTGTGCGATGTCTTGTGACATGAATCCTTCCTGGGGAAAAACCGGCTGGATCAGGATCGGGTCATGGATGCCCGCATCTTTTGAATCGTGTCTTTATAATCCTTGCTCTGGAAGATGGCCGAGCCGGAGACGAAGATGTCCGCGCCGGCCTGGGCCATGGCCGCGATGTTTTCGACTTTGACACCACCGTCGATTTCCAGCTCAACGTTCAACCCGCGCTGATCGATCATCTTTCGGGCCTGGCGGAGTTTTTCCAAAGCGGACGGAATAAAACTCTGGCCGCCGAATCCGGGATTGACCGACATGATCAGCAGAAGATCCACCTCGCCTAAAATCTCCTCCACGCTGGAGAGCGGCGTCGCGGGATTCAAGGTCACGCCGGCCTTCACCCCTTCTTCCTTGATGGACTGGATCGTACGATGGAGGTGGGGGCAGGTCTCGACATGGACCGTGATGTAGTTGCTCCCGGCCTTGATAAAGTCGCGGATAAAGTCTTCCGGATTCGTCATCATCAGATGGACGTCCAATGGAAGCCGGGTCACTTTGCGGATGGCCTTCACGATCGGCGGGCCGATCGTGAAGTTCGGCACGAAGTGGCCGTCCATCACATCCACGTGGATCATGTCGGCGCCGGCCTCCGTGACCTTGGCGATCTCGTCCGCCAGATGGGCAAAATCGGCCGAGAGGATGGACGGGGCTATTTTTTTGGGCTTGGCCGGCGTCATCATGTTATTTTCCTTTCGCTTGATTGATCAGTCTTGCAGCAAAGAAGTGATCCATTTGATACGGATTCAAGATCGTGTTCAGGTAACCTTCCGGCGTCACAAGCCCCGGCGATTCGGGCCAGAACGGCCGCAGGGAATCGAGCCGGAAATCGGGATGTCGGGACAGAAAAGCGCCGACGACGTTTTCATTCTCTTCCGGTTCGGTGGTGCAGGTACTGTACACCAACACCCCGCCGTGTTTCAAGAGCAGCGCGACCTTGTCCAGCATTTTCGTCTGGAGTGCGGCCATTGTTTCAATCACGGCCTCGGTTTTGTACCACTTGGCATCGGGGTTCCGACGCAGGACTCCTAGTCCGGAGCACGGGGCATCCACCAGGATCCGATCGTATGGGGCTTTGCCGAGAGGAGCCGGGTCGCCGGTCAGATCCGCCACGACCGGCCGGATCGAGGTGAGACCCAGGCGCCGGGCGTTCTCCACAATCCGCTCCAGCCGTCTCGAAACGGCATCCGCCGCCACGACCTCGCCCCGATCGCCCATCAACTCCGCCAGATGCGTGCTCTTTCCGCCGGGCGCGGCGCAGGCATCTAAGATGCGTTCTCCGGGTTTCGGATCTACCATCCGGCCGACGAGCTGGGCCGCTTCATCCTGGACGTAGAAATCACCCCGTTGATAGGCCGGCAGTTCGGGCAGATGGGCAACCCCTCGGAGCATCAGGCCGGACGAGGAAACACGGCAGGGCGTCACGTCTATTCCGGCCCGTTGCAACTCGGCCGCCAGTGCCTCTCGCGTGGTTCGAAGGGGATTGACACGAACCGTCACCGGAGGGATCTCATTATTCGCGTCGCAGAGCGCGACGGTCCGATCCGGCCCCAGCCTTGGAAGCCATCGCCTCACGAGCCATTCGGGATGGGAATATTTGACCGAGAGATGAAGGATCGGATCATCGGCCGGATCCGGAAGCGGAATCGTTTCGGCCCGCGTCATCGCCCGCAGAACGGCATTGACGAATCCGGCGATCGTTTTTTCGCCGAGTGTCTTGGCCAGTCGGACGGATTCATTGACGGCGGCCGAGGCCGGGACCCGATCCAGAAACAGGATCTGGTAGGCTCCCAGCCGCAAAAGATTCTTTAATTTGACGGATTGCCGCCGGCGGGCTTGTGTGGTGAATCGGCCGATCACCCAGTCCAGATAGCCTCGCCGGCGCAGTATGCCGTAGACCAGTTCGGTGATGAAGGCCCGGTCGAGCGGTTTCAGGTTTGGACGGCGAAGGCCCTGTTCCAAGACGGCGTCGGCCTGCCTTGCCGACTCCACCTGACAAAGGACATCCCAGGCGACTCCCCGCGCATCGGACTTGATCGTAAACCTCTTATGCCGCCCGCCGGAGTCCGGCCATCGCCTCGAGACGCGCGATGCGGGCCTCCATCGGCGGGTGCGTCGAGAAAAGATGCAGCCATCCGCGGCTGTTCCCCGAAATCTTCATCGTGGCCAGCGCATCCTGTCCCGAGTAACGGTGGTTCGTCGTCTGAACAAACCGGTTGATTCCCCGCAGGGCCGAAATCATGGGCTCGGCGCCGTATTTCTGCGCCGCAAAACGGTCGGCCGCGAATTCCCGCCGACGGGAGAACCAGCAGATCGGAATCATCGCGAGGAACGAGAGAACGACCTGGAGAAAAATATAGGACGCCATCCCCAGCATCGGGTTCCGCTCGGCCACGTGACGGCTGATAATATTGCTGATGAAATAAACAAATGTGTTCATCAACCCGGCCAAAACAGTCGTGGCGAACATGTCGCCGTTCAAAACGTGGCCCATCTCATGGGCAAGAACGGCCCGGACCTCGCGCTCGTCCAGATTCCGGAGCAGGCCGGTTGAGACGGCCACCATCGCACGATTCTTGGACGGGCCGGTTGCAAAGGCATTGGGATCCGGCGCATCGTAGATCCAGACTTCCGGCATCTTAATGCCGAGCGATCGCGACAGATCTTCCACGGTCGAGTAGATCAGGCGCTCCTGATCCGAGCGTGGCTGGGTGATCCGGACCATCCGCAGCATCATGCGGACCATCCGCTTTGACATCGCCAGGCTGATAAAGGCCCCGCCGAAGCCCAGCACGAAGGACCATAGCAAGACCGTTTCATTCACCGCCCCCCGCAGGTCGATGCCGAACGCCGGCAGGACGACATGAAGCAGCAGGTTAAACGTGATCGACAGTGTGACAAAGATCAGGACATTGGCTATGAGCAGTAACAGAATACCCTTCATCTGTTTCATTGTTTCTATCCTCCTTATTGACTCCAGAAAAACCCATTCTAACATAACCCGTTCACCGACTGTCAAGAAACCGTCACGTCCCGAGCACGACTCCCGCTTCCACAGAATGACCGGCCAAAAACTCCCGTATGCCCATCCGGCGGCCGTTCTCGGGCTGAATCTCAAGAATCTGCAGCAGGCCCCGACCCGTCGCGACCGGAAGGCTTTCGCGTCCGCCATGAAGAATCGTCCCCGGCATTTCTTCGCTCGTTTTATCTATCAGAGCCCCCTTCCAGATACGCCAACGCTCATCCCGATAGAAGGTGTAGGCCCCAGGCCAGGGGGAAAGCCCGCGGATTCGGTTCACGATGGCAACGGCCGGCTGGGCCCAATCCATCTCGCCGGCCTCCTTCTCAAGCAGGGGCGCCATCGTGGCCTCGGAAGAATTCTGAGGCGCGGGAACGATTTCTCCGGACTCGATCCCCTTCAGCGTCCGGAGCAACAGATCGGCGCCCCGTTCAGCCATCCGGACCGAGAGGCTCCCGGCCGTATCCTCCGGAAGGATCGAGACCCGCTCATGAAGAAGGATGTCACCCGTATCCATGCCCGGGTCCATCCGAATCGTCGTCACGCCGGTTTCCTGCTCGCCGTTGATGATCGCCCACTGAATCGGGGCGGCGCCGCGATATTTCGGCAGGAGCGAGGCATGGAGATTGACGCAGCCGCGCGGCGGCAGGTCGAGGATTTCGGGCGGAAGGATCCGGCCGAAGGCCACCACAACCATCATCTCCGGTTTCAACGCGCGGAGGCTCTCGATAAAGGCGGGATCTTTCATCTTCGTCGGCTGGAGGACCGGCAGGTCGAATCGTTCGGCCATCAACTTGGCGAGCGGAGGCGCGAGATGCTCCCCGCGTCCCTTGGGCCGATCCGGCTGGGTCACGACCGACAGAACCGCATGACCCGACTGATGCAGCGCACTCAGGCTGGGCAGCGCGAATTCCGGTGTTCCCATGAAGATCAGTCTCATCTATCTCGCTTCAGCCTTCAGGCGTTTTTTGAGGCGCTTGAGATACATCTGCCGTTTCAGACTGCTTAGACGATCCACGAACAACGTTCCGTCGAGGTGATCCATTTCGTGCTGGAGTAGGCGGGCCATCAGCCCCTCGCCTTCCACGGTGACTTCTTTTCCATTTCGGTCGAGCCCCCGGACGGCAACCTGATTCGCCCGAGCCACCGGGGTCCGATAATCCGAAACGCTTAAGCACCCCTCCTCGCCCGTCTGCGTCCCCGACTTCGAGACGAACTCCGGGTTGATCAGTACACCGATGCGGCGGGGCAGATCCTCCCCCTCTTTCAGGTCGTACACGAACAGCCGCAGCGACCGGCCGATCTGCGGCGCGGCCAGGCCCAAACCCGGCGCGGCATACATCGTTTCGAACATGTCGTCGATCAACTTCTGCAGCGCGTCGTTAAACTCGGTGACCGGCCCGGCCTTTTTTTTCAACACCGCGTCCGGGTGTTCTCGTATCGGAAGAACCGCCATGGCCATTCTTTACCATGATGCCGCGGCGAAATCAAGCCTTGACAGCCCCCCATCGAGTTGTTATGATGGCTTCGCGGGGTGGAGCAGTCCGGTAGCTCGTCGGGCTCATAACCCGAAGGTCAGAGGTTCAAATCCTCTCCCCGCAACCAAATTTTCCAGTTTTAACCGGATGAGCAAGGGGTTCGCTGATGGAGCGAACCCCTTTTTATTTACTCTTGATGGGTCGTGATGGATCTAACTGGTCAAATTGACAGGGTGCATCATAAGTGTTACACTATTGGGCATAAGGAGGTCTGTATCATGCCTACGAAGAACCCGCGAGTTAATGTCGTGTTGGAAAAACCGCTCTTCCGTACCGTCGAGCAACTGGCCAAGAGGGACGGTCTCTCTCTGTCTCTGAAAGTAAGGGATCTGATCAAGGAGGCCTTGGAGATTGAAGAGGATATCGCCTTGGCCGAATGGGCGGAGACAAGAGAAAAAACGTTTAAGAAGGAAACCGCTTTGAAGCACTCCGAGGTCTGGAAACGTTGACCTTCGCCCTTCTCTATCACCCCGAAGTCAGTGATGACATCGCGCGGCTTGATGAGCGATTAAAAAAGCGAATCAAGTCCGCCATCGAGCATCGTCTCACCACAGCTCCCCATCAGTACGGTGAACCGCTCAGAAAAACTCTGAAAGGCTACTGGAAGCTCCGCGTCGGCGATTACCGGGTCGTGTTTAAGATCGTCGAGCAGGACGTCCGGGTCCTCGGCATCGGTCATCGAAAAGAAGTGTACGAAAAGATCGGCAAACGGGCATAGTGCTCAGCCAGCGAAACCGCCCCGACCTGCTATTCAATCACGCGGCCAAGCAAGCGGGGTGGCGGATCTAATCCAAATAGGGCATCTGATCCCATTTCCTACAAAAGTCAATAAGGCATGCCTTTAGAAACCTTATCACAGCCAAGCACCGCGCTTGCACTCGGCGCACCGCAGCCGATGTGTCGGCTACCGCCTGAACCTTTCTGCAAGCGAAGTGTGCGTGGTGAAGTAGGGGGGTACGATAGTTAAAAAGGGGTCAAGTCGCTGGATGTCCATAGTCCCATAAGTCAAGTAGGCGTCTCCCCCCTCGTCATTCCTCCTAACTCCCTCCCCCAACCACCGAAAAACGACTAAAAACCATCGTTCGGCGAGGACTCCACAAGGGATCGGCGAGGACATGCTGTTCCCGCCGTAGTATCTTCCCTCCCCATCAGGAGGGATGAGCCATGTACGAGTGCCGTTGTGCGGCGGACGGGAAGAAGCTGGCGGAGATGGCGAGGCCCCCGCTACACGAATTTTACTTTCGCGGCGGTTCCACAAGACGCAGACGAAGGAGTTTTTTGGCCAACTCATAGATGTCCGCTTTGCTTCCTTTCTTGCGGATTCCCAAGGCGATCACGAAAACAAGAACCTTGTTTTTCTCCACTTGATAAATGATTCGGTAACGCTGCCCCACGGCGCGGAGGCTCCGATAGCCGCTCAGCTCTCCCGTCAAAGGCTTCCCTTGTTTCTCCGGTTCCGCTGCCAAGTCATCAATACGGTCTCGGATTTTCTCGCGGACCCGGCGGTCTGAAACCTCCGCCAGCATTTTTAGAGCGGACGGTTGAATGATGACGTGATAGGTCAAAGCCCGAGCTTTTTCTTAGCCTCTTCCCATGGAATCCCTTTCCCCTCTTCCGCTTCTTTGATGCCTTGGCGCAAAGCAGCCATGAGCTTTTCATCCCCCATGATTTCCAGCGTCTCCACGATCGATTCGTAAAGCTCCCAGGGCATAAGGGCCAAGACCGGCTTTCCTCGTCGTGTCACGGCCACCGCTCCGGGCTCCTTGGCCAGGCGTTCGGGCAGGGACGTCAGTTCATGTCTTGCTTCCGTCATCGGAATATCTTTAACCATGGCTTTAACCTCCCGTGCCTCTCAATGTACATCTTAATGTACAGAATGTCAAGCCGGTCGGCCGCTTTCTTCCCTTGACGAAGCAATTTGACGCAGCGTATTCTGAAACCATGACGCAG
>CAKKOZ010000013.1 GCA_919901335.1 Nitrospiria bacterium
CGTCCTCTCAGACCAGCTACCCGTCATAGCCTTGGTAGGCCGTTACCCTACCAACTAGCTGATGGGACGTGAGCCCATCCTCCTGCGACAGCCCCTTGCGGGAGCTATCTTTCACCCTTCGACTTTAACCTCAGGGTCGCATTCGGTATTAGCCCCCCTTTCAGGGGGTTATTCCCAACATGAGGGCAGGTTACTCACGTATTATTCACCCGTTCGCCACTTTACAGCCCCCCTTGCGGAGGGTTTCTCGTGCGACTTGCATGTGTTAGGCGCGCCGCCAGCGTTCGTTCTGAGCCAGGATCAAACTCTCGATTAAAACTCAACGTACATTTGAGACTGAACCCATTCTACAAACGGCACACACTATTTAGTTTTCAAAGACCCTTCGGATCACAACGGACAAAGTGAAATTTTCCGTCAACCCCAGCGATCAACATGAAGTCTGCTCTTGAGGAGAACAGGATTTATAACACATGAGATTAATCCTGTCAACAAGTTTATTTCAGATTGTTTGATTCTTTTCAGATAAGGCAGGCGAACACCCGATTTGCATTGATGGATGTAATTCGAATCGGCCGTATCCGGTTCATGATGGCATCCGGCCCCGGAAGAAGGACCTTGATGTAGTTGTCCGATATTCCTTTGAGAAGACCTGTTTTGGGATCGCGCGTTTTTTCAATCAGGACCGGAAGGTCCTTGCCGATATGGGCGCTGGAAAATTGGAGGCCCTTTTCGATTGAAAGCCGACGAAGCTCATCCGCTCTCCGTTTCTTTTCTTGCTCCGGGATGCCGCTCTGCATCATGGCCGCGGCGGTTTCGGGTCGCGGAGAAAAAGGAAAAACATGGACGTAGCTCATCGGCAGTTCCTTGAGCAACTCATAGGTATTCCGGTACTCGGCCTCACTTTCATCCGGAAAACCAACCATCACATCCGCGCCGATACTCGCATTCGGAAATCGCCCGGCCAAAGACAGAACGAGCTGACGGTAATAGCTCCTGGAATAATGACGATTCATCCGCTTTAGAATACGGTTGTCCCCGCTCTGGAGCGGAATATGGAAATGCCTGCAGATCCGGGATGACGACTGCATGATTTCAATCAATGCGGGTGTGACCGTCTTGGGCTCAAGAGAGCTCAGACGGATCCGCGCGATCCGGGTGCGATCCAAGAACAGCCGAAGCAGTCCGGCAAGACTCCACTTTGGCTTAAAATCCCGTCCGTAAGTTCCGAGATTGACGCCGGTAAGCACCACCTCCTGACATCCCTCCTCGGCAAGAACCCCCGCCTGCTCGATCACGCGCTCCGGCAAAAGACTCCGACCCGGTCCGCGGGACCGCGGAATGAGACAGAAGGAACATTCGTAATCGCAACCGTCCTGAATCTTCAAGAAGACCCGCGTGTGGCCGCTCAATTGGCGAATCACCGGTTGCTCCAATGGACCCGGCCGAATCGGTCGGCTGACATCTAGGATGGGCCCTTCCGATTTATCACAGCCTCCAAGATAGGCGGCCAGATCCTGTTTTTCCTGATTTCCAAGGACGAGATCAACCCCCGGAATCTTTATAAGCTCCTCCGGATGCGTCTGAGCGTAACAGCCGGTCACGATCACCCTGGCCTCCGGATTCCTGCGTTTGAGTTGGCGGACAATCCGGCGCGATTCCTCATCGCTGTTTTCCGTCACAGAACAGGTGTTGATGACATAGACATCCGCGGCCTCATCAAACGGGATAACGGCATGATCCGCCTGCCGCGTCCGCTCTTCCATGACGGCGGTATCGAACTGGTTGACCTTGCAACCCATCGTATGAAAAGCGACCTTCATGATCGTGTAATATAACCCTTCACACTAGCCAGAGAGACCGCCGTAAAAGCGCCGGAGGCGTCGGCCGCCACATCGTAGATGTCTGAAACACGGTAAGGCATAAAGGCCTGATAAAACTCGTCGCCCACCCCAAAGATTATACAGATCAGAAACGCCGCGATTCCGGTCCATCCCCATCCATAGGAAGGGAGGCGGGTCGTCATTCGGAGAGCTCGATACCACAAGCCGGCATAAATCCCGTACTCAAAGAAATGAAATACCTTGTCGTAGTAAGGAAACGGAATATGCCGGATCCGGATTGGAAAAGACGACAAGTAAAAGATGAAACCGGCATAGACGATCACCGGCAGCCAGTACCGAATAAACATTTGTCGTGCGGAAAACTGCGGTTGAGTTCCGATCATCTCTCTAAAACGGCGCCCTGTAAACCGACCGCTTCAAGAAAGGTCGACGAAGCGGATGCAATTCGGACATCCACGAGATGGCCGATGTCATGATCGGGACCCTCGAAATGGACCAGTTTGTTCGAGCGCGTCCGGCCCGTCAGCTTGGCGCGGTCCCGCTTGCTTCGATCCTCGACAAGAACTTCCTGAACGGCGCCGATCAGTCGCTGGTTCTTTCCCTTGGCCAGACTTTTCTCCAATGATGAAAGCCGCTGGAAGCGTGCGGTTTTGACCTCTTCGGGAACCGGGTCCTCAAAGTGCGCAGCCGGGGTGTTTGGCCGGCGGGAGTAATGGAAGTAATAGACATTGTCATAATCGAACTCCATCACGGCATCAAGGGTTCTTTTAAAATCGTCCTCCGTCTCGCCGGGAAATCCGATAATGATATCGGTTGAAAAAGCCATTTCGGGGACGAACCGGCGCATCCGGGTAATGATTTGACGGTATTGATCCAGCGTATAACCGCGGCTCATGCGCTCCAAAACAGCATTCGAGCCGGACTGAAGCGGCAGGTGAAGAAACTCGCAAACCTTGGGCAACTCGGCCATCGTCTCGATCAATTTCAAAGTCATGTCGCAGGGATGGGGTGACATAAACCGAATCCGCTCGATCCCGGACACCGCGTTGAGCATCCGTAACAGGTCGGAAAAATAAACCCCTTCGCCCAAATTCTTACCATACGAATTGACGGTTTGTCCCAGAAGCGTGATCTCTTTATATCCGGCCTCCGCGAGATGGGCGACTTCCTGTACGATCTCATCGCTCGGGCGGCTTCGCTCACGGCCCCGCGTCGTTGGAACCACGCAGAAGGCGCAATGACGATCGCAGCCCTCCATGATCGAGACCCAGGCACGGACACGATCTTTTCGATCCGCCGGGGTCGTCTTGGGCGGGCCGGGCGGTTCTTCGACCATGACGACCGGCTGCGCGTTCAGCGTGATGGTCTCGATCATCTGCGGGATGTTTTCGATGTTCGAGGAGCCGAAAACAAGGTTGAGGCCTTTATACCGTTTTAGAACTTTCTCGCCGTCCTTCTGGGCCACGCATCCGGCCATGCCCAGGATCAGGCCCGGCTTGTCGCGTTTGAGCATCGCGAACCGGCCCAGGTCGCTGTAAGCCTTCTGCTCGGACTTCTCTCGGATGGCACAGGTATTCACGATGATCATATCGGCCTCTTCCGGTTTTTCCGTCAGCCGATAGCCTTCGTCGCGAAGCAAACCGGAGATCCGCTCCGAATCGTGGACATTCATCTGGCACCCGAAGGTTTTGATGTAGAGTCGTTTGTCGGTCATGGCGGGAGATATTTTATATCAGCCGACCGCGGGTGTCAATGGAGGGAGTCGCCGGGACGGAATCGCCCAGCGCCCTACTCCAACGCGGTGCCATTATGTTGGCGGGTGAAAACGATACAGATCGAACCTTGAAATCGGAGCCCAATAAAATCAAGGGATTACCCTTTAAAAGGTGACAGGCACCTTTCATTCAGACACCCGCCAAATAATACCTGTACGACATATACGGATCCCACATCGCGGCCGTTGCGACTTCTACTGCGTCGACACCGAGATCAAGAAATTCATGGACATCGTCCGGCGTCATGATGCCGCCCACCCCGATCATGGCAAAGTCGTACCGATTTTTCTTCCGCGTCTCGCAAAGCCAGCGGACGAACTGAAGCGCGCTCGACTTGATTCCGGCGCCGCAGATGCCGCTCTGAGGACGACCGGGTATGGCCGGTTTCCCATTTTCATCCAGAACGGTCATCTTGACCGTATTGATTCCAACGATGCCGTTGACATGGGGGGCGTTGGCTTTGATGACCGCTTCGAACTGGTCGCGTTTCCAGAAATTCCCCAGCTTGATAAATAGCGGGACGCCGCCCAGTTCGGCTTTTGCGGCTTTTGAGAGCGCGCCGGAGAAATCCGGATCAAGATAAATCATTCCCTCGGCCGCATTGCTGTTCGGACAGGACAGATCCAGTTCGACGATATCGGCGCCCGCCTCACGGGCCTTCGCGGCCGATTGTGCAAAATCCTTGATAAAAGAAGGCGCGTCGGGATAATACTCCGCGCTGCCCAGCGTGCTGACAACCAGGACCTGTCCCTTACCCAGATAACCTTTTGCCCGTTGCACATCTTCCTGCCAGCTCGCCGGGTTTCGAGAAGGCACGCCGAAGGAATTCGTAATGCTGATATCGCGGAGGCGGGTCGGCGGGTCGGACTTTGCTTGAAGCGTTTCGTTCAGGCGATCGTCCGTCAAGGGCCCCCGGGTGTCCACAAACACGCAGTTCGGCTTCGGGTTGCTGGGCCGGCTCCGGGTTCGCACCGTTTTGTAGGACAGAAGATCGAAGCCCAACCTGGCATAAACCCGGATCCAGTTCGAGTTCAACAGGGGACCGGCCGCAATGCCGAGGGGAGAATTCAGTTCAAAATTCAGAAGCCGGACCGGTTTTCGGACCGTTCGGGCAGGCGGATACGGCCCCCGGAAGAGCGGCCCGTTTCGGTAGTTCCATTCATAGGATTTTGTGACGTCATAGGTCGGATGAAGTTCTTGTGCCAGCGCTTTTGCGAGGGATTTATTCATGATTTCTTGTAGGGGCGGTTCGCGAACAGCCCCTACTCAAACGTGATTTCCAGGATTTCATACGTCACGGTCTTTGCCGGTGTCGCAACTGTCACCTCATCGCCGACTTTGTGTCCGATCAGCGCCTTCCCGACCGGCGAGATGACCGAGATCTTGCCGTTCTTGAGATCGGATTCGTCCTGGCCCACGAGCCTGTATTTTTTCTTCGTTTTTCCATCCCCGTCCAGGAGGACCACCGTCGCCCCGAAGACGACCTTGTCGGATTTAAGCCGGTCGGTGTTGATAATCTCGGCGTTGGCCATCTTTGTTCCCAGTTCCTGGATGCGTCCTTCCACGAAGGACTGCCGCTCCCGGGCCGCATGGTACTCGGCATTCTCGCTCAAATCACCGTGGGCCCGGGCCTCGGCGATCGCCTGAATCACCTTCGGCCGTTCCACCTTTTTCAAACGGTCCAGTTCATCCCGGAGCTGCTCAAAACCTTTTTTGGTAATCGGCACACGCATGGTTCTTTCCTATCTCGACTGAATTTCCTTGTGATAAGCCTGCAGCGGCTTGATCTGAAACCCCTGCTTGAGCACCGCCTCGATCCCCCTCACCGCGGCCTTCGCCTCTGCGATGGTGGTGAAGTACGGGATGGAATAGTTCAGGGCCGTGCGACGTATCGAGTATGAATCGGCCTGAGACGCTTTGTCCCCGACCGTATTGATCACCAACGCGATCTCCTTGTTTTTAAGACGATCCACGATATGCGGCCGTCCCTCCTGCACCTTGTTCACGCGCTCGGACGCGATGCCGTGTTCACCAATATAAAGGGCCGTGCCGCCCGTGGCGACGATCGCAAAACCGAAATCAGCCAGCCGCCTGGCAACGGGCATGACCGCCGCCTTATCCTTATCCTTGACGCTGATAAAGACTTTGCCGGACAGCGGCAGCGTTGCGCCGGCCGCCGCCTGAGCCTTGGCGAAGGCCGAGCCGAAGTCGGTATCGATTCCCATGACCTCGCCGGTTGATTTCATCTCCGGGCCCAGGATCGTGTCCACACCCGGAAATTTATTAAACGGAAACACGGCTTCCTTGACAGCAATATAAGGAATCCGGGGCTCTTGAGTCAAGCCCAGTTCTTTGAGCGTCTTGCCGCACATTACTTTCATGGCCAGCTTGGCGAGGGGAATGCCGATCGCCTTGCTGACGAACGGCACGGTGCGCGAGGCTCTGGGATTGACTTCCAGGATATAAACCGTTCCGTCTTTGACGGCGAACTGAACGTTCATGAGACCGATCACGCGCAGCTCCCGGGACAGGATATGCGTTTGTTCCCGGATCTGCCGGATGATCTTCGGATCAAGCGAATAGGGCGGAAGCGAGCAGGCCGAATCGCCGGAATGAACGCCGGCCTCCTCAATATGTTCCATGATGCCGCCGATGACGACCTCCGTGCCGTCCGAAATCGCATCCACGTCCACCTCGCTGGCATCATCAAGATATTTGTCAATTAAAACAGGATGTTTCGATGATGACTTCACGGTCATTGTGATGTAATCGTGCAGGCTCTTTTCGTCATAGATGATCTCCATGGCCCGGCCGCCGAGAACATACGAAGGCCGGACCATCACGGGATAGCCGATCTCCCGCGCGATTTTCTTCGCTTCCTCCGGGGAACGGGCCGTCCCGCTCCGGGGCTGCTTGAGATGGAGCCGTTCCAGCAGCTCCCGGAATCGTTCCCGGTCCTCGGCCAGATCAATCGAATCCGGAGAGGTGCCGATGATCTTGACGCCGGCCGCCTCGAGCGGCACCGCGAGTTTCAAAGGCGTCTGTCCGCCGAACTGGACCACGACGCCGTCCGGCTGTTCCGTATCGACAATGTTCAAGACGTCTTCTTTCGTCAGCGGCTCGAAATAGAGCCGGTCCGAGATGTCGTAGTCGGTGCTGACCGTTTCCGGATTGCAATTGACCATGATCGTTTCATACCCCAGCTCCTTCGCGGCCAGGGCCCCGTGAACGCAGCAATAATCAAACTCGATCCCCTGCCCGATCCGATTCGGGCCGCCGCCCAGGATCATGATCTTCTTCTTTTGGGTCGGGCGGGCCTCGCATTCGGTTTCATAGGTCGAATAAAGATACGGCGTCTGTGCCACAAACTCGGCCCCGCACGTGTCCACCCGGTTATAGGTGGCCGTGACGCCGAAATCCTTTCGGATCTGCCGGAACTCATCCTCCTCCACGCCGATCAGCGAGGCGAGGTGCACGTCCGAAAAACCGGCCTGCTTGGCCCGGCGGATCGTCTCCGGCGTGGACGGCGGCGGCCGATCGTGATGGATATGGGCCACCGCCAGATCCTGCGAGATCGTCTCTTCCATCGCGACGAGGTCCTGGATCTGTCTTAAGAACCAGGGATCGATCCGGGTCGCAAGATAAATCTCCTCGATCAAAAGACCCAGACGGAGTCCATCGGCGATGATCCAAAGGCGGTCCCATCCGGGCGTCTTGATCCTGGACAGGATCAACTCCTTGTCGGTCTCGTGGTTGTCTCCCCGCGGCGTGTGACGGTGAAAGTGCGACTCCAGACCATAGCTGTCGATCTCCAGGGAGCGGATGGCCTTTTGCAGCGCCTCCTTGAAGGTCCGCCCGATTGCCATCGCCTCTCCCACCGACTTCATTTGCGTGGTCAACGTTGCATCCGCCTGCGGAAATTTCTCGAAAGCGAATCGCGGGAATTTGACCACGACGTAATCAATCGTCGGTTCGAAACTGGCCGGCGTCACCCGGGTGATGTCGTTCGGAATCTCATCCAGAGTATATCCAACCGCCAGTTTGGCCGCGATCTTTGCGATGGGGAAGCCGGTCGCCTTCGAGGCCAGCGCGGAACTGCGTGAGACCCGCGGGTTCATCTCGATCACAAACATCTCGCCGTTTTCCGGATTCACGGAGAACTGAATATTGGATCCGCCCGTGTCCACGCCGATCTCCCGGATGATCGCAATGGAGGCGTCGCGCATGATCTGGTATTCCTTGTCGGTCAGCGTCTGGGCCGGCGCCACGGTAATACTATCGCCGGTATGGATCCCCATCGGGTCGAAATTCTCGATCGGACAGATGATCACCACGTTGTCCTTGAGGTCCCGCATCACTTCCAGCTCGTATTCCTTCCAGCCGATGACGGACTGCTCGATCAGGACCTCATGCGTGGGGCTTGCGTTCAGCCCCCAGTCGACATGGTCCACAAATTCTTCCTGGTTATAGGCGATATTTCCGCCCGTCCCCCCGAGGGTGTAAGACGGCCGGATGATCGCCGGAAAACCGATCCGCTCCACGACCGCCACGGCATCTTCCCTGTTTTTTGCGTAGCCGCTTTCGGGCACCTTGAGCCCGATCGCCCGGATCGCGGTCTTGAAGGCCTCGCGATTCTCGGCCTTGCGGATCGAATCATACCGCGCCCCGATCAGCTCGACCCGATACCGGTCCAGCACGCCACGTTCGTGAAGCACCATGGCCATGTTGAGCGCCGTCTGGCCGCCCATCGTCGGCAGAAGCGCATCCGGCCGCTCCCGCTCGATGATCTTCTCGACGATCTCGGGGATGATCGGTTCGATGTAGGTCCGGTCGGCCAGATCCGGATCGGTCATGATCGTGGCCGGGTTGGAATTGATCAAAATGACCTGATAGCCCTCTTCCTTGAGCGCCTTGCAGGCCTGGGTCCCGGAGTAGTCGAACTCGCAGCCCTGACCGATCACGATCGGCCCGGAGCCGATCAGCAGAATTTTTTTAATGTCCGTTCGCTTCGGCATGATTATTTTAGGGCGCCCACAGGTACATGAACCGCGGGACGCCGGCCTGGACGAAGGCACGCAGATCCAGATTGACGAGATTTATAATCTGCGGCCCGCCGTTCGGCGCCCGAGAATAGATATTGTCCTTATACCGGCCCGGCCGCGAGTAGATCACCACGCTGGCCTCGCGCAGCCCGGTCTCGGTCTTGGCCAGTTCAATCACATCATCCAGATACCCGATCTGGTCCACCAGCCCCAGATCCAGCGCCTGCTGCGCCGTATAGATTCGTCCGTCGGCCGCCCGCTTCACCTGATCGAGACTCAGGTTCTTCCTCCCCGCCGCGACGACCGAGACAAAACGGTCGTACATCTGATTGATCACGCCCTGGAAGAGCTGCCGCTCCTCCGGCGTCATCGGACGCAACGGCGAGCCCATGTCCTTTCGATCGCCCGATTTGATCGCCGTTCCCGTCACGCCGATCTTCTCCAGCAGCCCCTCGACATTTAGGCTCAGCATGATCACGCCGATGCTGCCCGTCACGGTCGTCGGGTGGGCCACGATCCGGTCGGCCGCCGCCGCCACGTAATAACCGCCCGAGGCGCCAAGATCCAGGATGCTTGCGATCACCTTCTTGCCGGTCTGTTTCTTGAAGACCTCCAGTTCATGGTGGATCAGGTCCGAGGCCGTCACCGTTCCGCCAGGACTGTTGATCCGCAAAACCACGGCCTTCACGGCCGGATCATCCGAAGCCCTTTTTAACTCCTCCTTGATCCGGGCCACCGGGTTGGGTTCGGGCAAGAACGGACTGCCTTTCTCCTCCTCCGAGATGACGCCCGTCAGATCCATGACCAGGATCTTTCCCCTGCCGGTCCCGGCCACGCGTTTTTCCTGCAACGGTTCGACCGTCGGCAGAAGACTGACATTCATGATGCAGCCGGACAACAAAAATATCAACAAAACGCAAGGCCACTTCTTAACCATTTTCCATTATCTCCACGAATCGGTTGAACAGATACCCGGCGTCATGCGGACCCGGCGAGGCCTCCGGATGGTACTGCACCGAGAAGACCGGCAGTTTCCGATGACGCATCCCCTCGACTGTCCGGTCGTTGAGATTGACATGCGTCAACTCCATCTCGGACCCGATCGAGTCCACGTCCACCGCGAACCCGTGGTTCTGGGCCGTGATCTCGACCCTGCCCGTCGTCAGATCCATGACCGGCTGGTTCCCGCCGTGATGACCGAATTTCAATTTGTACGTTTTACCGTTCATCGCCAGGCCGAGAATCTGATGGCCCAGGCAGATTCCGAAGACCGGTTTTTTCCCGACCAGTGATCGGACCGCCTCGATGGCATACGGCGCGCCTTCCGGATCGCCCGGGCCATTCGACAGGACAACACCGTCCGGATTCATCGAGAGGACTTCCGCCGCCTTTGTCCGGGCCGGAACGACGGTCACCCCGCAACCGACATCCACCAGACGCCGGAGGATGTTCCGTTTGACGCCAAAATCGTATACCACGACCTTGCATGATTTGAGATTTGAAATTTGAGATTTGAGATTCGAGGGTTTATCTCTCCAACTTCCTTCTGTCCATTCGTAAGGCTGCTCGCAGCTGACCTCGCACACCAGGTCGCGGCCGACCAGCCCGGGCGCCTCGGCCGCCCGCTTTGCAAGCCGTTTCTCGTCCAGGTCCGTCGTTGAGATGATTCCCTGCTGCGCCCCGACCTCCCGGATATGTTGGGTCAGCGCGCGCGTGTCAATGCCTTGGATCCCGACGACCCCGTGCCGAACGAGGTACGCGTTCAGGTCGCCGGTCGCGCGCCAGTTGCCGGGAGGGCCGGTGTATTCTTTAACGATGAAACCGGACAGGAACGGTTTTGAGGACTCGACGTCGGCGTCATTGACGCCGGTGTTCCCGATGAGCGGATGGGTCATCGTCACGAGCTGGCCGCGGTACGACGGGTCGGTCAGTATCTCCTGATACCCCGTCATCGAGGTGTTGAAAACAACCTCCCCGATTCCTTCTCCTTCGGCGCCGAACCCGTATCCTTTAAACACACGCCCGTCGGCCAGGGCCAGGATCGCCTTTCGAGGCGGATGATCATGCCCGATCCCGCTCATCCGGTCTCCTTGCGATCCGCAACCGCTGTTCCCGAGTTCATCCATAGGACGGCCAACCCCAACAGCATATTTACCGTAAACAGTTGTTCCGAAGCCCGGTGCTTCCGGTTGAACTCTACGACGGCCGCGGTGTTCGATGGATCCGACATCTTGATCTGGCGGAGATCCTGAAGTCGAGGGCTTAAGACCGCTCCCATATAAATACCGGACAGGATCATCACGGTCAACACCCCCCCCTCAACCCACCGGGACCTCTCCCGTTTTGGACCGAGAAACCATTTCCCCAAAAAGCCGATCGCGATCAAAACGATGCAGACATACACCAGACCGGCATTAAACTTCCGGAAGACAAGGCTCATCGTTTCCCCGGCCATCTCGTTCGGTCTCACAATATCAAAGATGGCGGGCGCAACCAGCGCGCCCAACGTCAGCATTCCACCAAGCCAGACCCCCAATCCCACCAGTTCAAGCCAAACGAAAAAAGAAGCCAGTATTTTCATATCGCCTGGATCTCCTCCGTGGAATAGACCCCTCGGCCATCCACGATCGTCATCGCGACGAGTCCTTTCATCTTCCAGCCGGTAAAAGGGGTGTTTTTGCTTTTGGACCGGAATCGGCGGGGGTCCACGGTCCAGGTCGCCTCCGGATCAACCAGGCAGAGATCCGCGTCCGCCCCGATGCCGAGATGGCCTTTGTTCAACCGCATCACTCGCGCGGGAAGGATCGTCAACTTCGCCACCGCCTCTTCGACCGACAGCACCCCCTCCGCGACCAGCATCAGGGTCAACGGGAGCGCCGTCTCGAGCCCGACGATTCCAAACGGCGCCCGGTCGAATTCGCGATTTTTTTCCTCCTCCGCATGCGGCGCATGATCCGTCGCGATCACGTCCAGCGTTCCGTCCTTCAGGCCCTGGCGGACCGCGTCACGGTCCTGAAGGGTCCGAAGCGGCGGATTCATCTTGGCATCGGTGTTGTATCCCCGCACCGCTTCTTCTGTTAAGCTGAAATAATGCGGGCAGGTTTCGGCCGTCACCCGTACGCCGCGGCCCTTGGCCTCGCGGATCAGTCGAACCGAGCCGGCCGTGCTGATATGCGCCAGATGGAGCCGGCAGCCCGTCATCTCGGCCAGGATCAGGTTGCGCGCGACCATCACCTCCTCGGCCGCGGCCGGAATGCCCTTGAGGCCCAACTCCATCGAAACGAACCCTTCGTTCATCACGCCGTCTTCCATCAGGTGCTCGTCCTCGCAATGGTCGATCACCGGCAGATCAAAGGCCAGGGCATACTCCATCGCACGGCGCATCACCGCGCTGTTCATCACCGGTTTCCCGTCGTCCGTGATCGCCACGCAGCCGGCCTCGACCAGCTCCCCGATCTCGGACAGCTCCTCGCCCTTCGATCCTTTCGTGATCGCACCGATCGGATAGACGTGGACCCGGCCTTCCTGGCGTGCCTTCTCGCGGATCATCCACGTCACGGACTGATTGTCGTTGACCGGATTTGTATTCGGCATACAACAGATGGAGGTAAAACCGCCGGCCGCGGCCGCCTCGGTCCCGGTCTTGATCGTCTCTTTGTATTCAAAACCCGGCTCGCGCAGATGAACATGGAGATCCACGAATCCCGGCAGGACCCATTGGTTCGTCCCATCGATGATCTGGGTCTCGGACTTCGGTCCGTCGGGCTTTAACGACTTGCCGATGCGGCTGATCTTGCCGTTTTCGATGAGGAGATCCGTGACTTCATCACGATGATGGGCCGGATCAATGAGGCGTCCGTTGCGGATCAACAGGTTCATGTTTTGCGACTCCTGATAAAAGGTATAAAACCGCCATTCGGACCGCCACGCCGTTGGTGGTCTGGGATAAAATGGCGGAGGAAAGCCCGTCCGCCACGTCGGGGGCGATCTCAATCCCGCGGTTGATCGGTCCGGGATGCATCACCAGCACATCGTCCTTGGCCATCGAAAGCCGGCGGGCCGTCAGTCCGTAAAGATTGGAGTATTCCCGAATCGTCGGGAAGAGCGACCTGCCCTGGCGCTCCAATTGAAGCCGCAGGGTCATGATCACGTCCGCGCCCTTCAGGGCCTCGTCGTATTGATAGAAGACTTCAACGCCCCAGTTCATGATCTCCCGGGGAATCATCGTGGGCGGGCCCACGACGCGGACGGATGAACCGACCATCTTCAGCGCGTGGATCGCCGAACGGGCCACGCGGCTGTGGAGAATGTCGCCGACGATCACGACCGTGAGACCTTCCAGTGTTTTCTTCCGCGCCCGAATCGTGAACAGGTCCAACAAAGCCTGCGTGGGGTGCTCATGCGCCCCGTCGCCGGCGTTGATCACGGCGCTGGTCATTTTTTGGGCCAGGAGGGCCGGCGCGCCGGCGCAAGGGTGACGGACGACAATCAGATCCGCCTGCATCGCCTCGAGATTCCGGGCCGTGTCCAGTAGCGTTTCTCCTTTGACCATGCTGCTGTCGGCCGAGATATTGACCAGATCGGCCGAGAGGCGCTTGGCGGCCAGCTCGAAAGAGGTCCGCGTACGCGTGCTGGGCTCGAAGAAGAGATTCACCACGGTTTTCCCCCGGAGCGTCGGCACTTTCTTGATGTCGCGCGCGCCGACCTCTTTGAAGGATTCGGCCGTGTCCAGAATAAGTCGCAACTCGTCCCGGTCCAAATCCTTGATGCTGATAAGGTCTTTAATTTTCAGCGTCATTGGTAATCACCACTCGATCCTCTTCGCCTTCTTCGCTCAGAAAAACCTTCACTTTTTCATCCGCCGCCGTCGGCAGGCTTTTGCCCACGTAGTGGGCACGGATCGGCAGCTCGCGATGCCCGCGATCAATCAAGACGGCCAGCTGAATTTCACGCGGCCGCCCAAAATCAATCAGCTCGTCCATGGCGGCCCGGATCGTCCGCCCGGTGAACAGGACATCGTCCACCAGGATCACCTTTTTGCCCGTGATATCGAACCCGATCTCGGTTTTCCGGACCGTGGGCTGCTCGCGTTTTTTGTAAAGGTCGTCCCGGTAGAGCGTGATGTCCAGGGCGCCGACCGGCAGCACAACGCCCTCGATTTTCTTCAACCTTCCGGCCAGACGATGAGCGAGATGAACACCGCCGGTCCGGATTCCAACGAAGGCCAAATCTGATAGTCCCTGATTTCGCTCCGTCACCTCGTGTGCCACACGGCTCAAGGCCCGGTTTATTTCCAGCGAGTCCAGAACGATTCGTTCGTTTCGTTTCATGGAAATCGGTCATAAAAAAACCTCTCCCACGCCGACTTCGGATGCAGGAAAGGTTTGGCTGTCCGGATAAAACTCTTCACCTTGGCTCCCTTTCGAACCTCACCGGGTTCGATTTAAAGGTGAGCGCACTATACGTCAGTCCCGCCGTAGATGTCAAGTCATTCGAACTTTATGGGATGGGGGTTGCGAGTCCGCACGACGATCGGTATAATGGATTCCGATGATCAAGTTCAACCGCCGTATGTTTCTCCGATCCGCAGGTCTGGGCGCGCTGGCCTCCGGCTGGCCCAGGACGGCCGAGGCCGGGGCATTTTTCTGGAAGCGTCTTTTTTCCGTTCCGCCGCGCGACACGGTCTTAATAACGCCGAACGACAAGTTTTATATCGTCAACTATGCCGAATTCCCGACGATCAATCTGGCCAGTTGGTCTCTTTATGTCGGCGGAGCGGTCAAAAACCCGCTTCGATTGACCTTCGCTGATTTTTACAGCCGTCCGTCCGTCGAGATGGCCGCGACCCTGATCTGCATTGACACGCTTCCCGGCGGGGATAGCATCAGCAATGCCGTCTGGCGCGGCCTTCCCCTCAAAGCACTTTTGGCAGAGGTTGCGCCCGACCCGGCCGCCTTCGACGTCGTCTTTCACGCGGCCGACGGATACAGTGACAGCATCCCGTTTGAGCGGGCCATGAACGGCGACGTCCTGCTGGCCTACATGATGAACGGGGAAACACTACCCCCGGCTCACGGCTACCCGATTCGCGCCGTTGTGCCCGGGCTGTACGGAATTAAGAACGTCAAGTGGATCACCGAAATCGAGGTGGTGGATTACGATTACAAAGGATACTGGCAGCAGCGGGGATGGACGGACAAGGGCGAGATCCGAATCGTTTCCCGCATCGACAACCCCGGCCATTACCAGGAAATCAAAGGTCGCGAACATACCGTTCGCGGACTGGCTTTCGGCGGCGCCGATGGAATCAGCCGCGTCGAGCTCAGTACCGATGGCGGCAAGACCTGGAGCCCGGCCTGGCTGGATCCGCCCCTTTCAGCCTACACCTGGGTCATCTGGAAATACCCCTGGGAAATCCCTTCGCCGGGAGCCTACACCCTCGTGGTCCGCGCCTGGGATAAGAAAAACCGGATGCAATCCGTCAAGCTGGAACAGGCCTATCCGGCCGGCGCCGGCGGCTACCACACCGTTGTGGCATTGGTGTCATAAAAAAGGCGGCTTTCCCGGAAAAACCGGGAAAGCCGCCCGGGTGATACCAAATCTGTTACCGTTTCTTAGCCCTCCGAGCCATCTTCGCCCTGGAGATGTCGCCCTGCTTGTCGATGAAATAGAGATAGCCATCCTCTCTCTTGACACCCGCCTTGGCGATCTTTTCGGGCTTGCCTGGCTTATGCTTGCCCCCTCCCCGGGCCATCTTCGTCCGGGAAACGTCACCCTGCTTGTCAAGGTAGTAGAGCCATCCCTTTTCACGCTTTACCCCAGCCTTTGCTACCTTTTGGGACATCCTTCCTCACCTCCTCTCAAAGTTGAAATGTTCCTTGCGACGTTACTCCACGATCTCCGTTTGGATATGCAGTTCTTTGAGTTGCCGTTCCGTCGCGGACGACGGTGCATCGCTGAGAAGGCAGGTCGCCTTCTGCGTCTTTGGAAACGCGATGACGTCGCGGATGGACTCGGCTCCGGACAGAATCATCGCCAAGCGATCCAGACCCAGTGCGATTCCCCCGTGGGGCGGCGCCCCGTATTCAAGCGCCTCCAGCAGAAAACCGAATTTTTCCTGAGCCGATGCCGGCTCGATGCCGAGCCGCTTGAACAACCGGATCTGAACATCGCGGCGGTGGATACGAATGCTCCCGCCGCCGATCTCAGAGCCGTTGAGTACCAGATCGTACGCCTTTGCGCGGACCCGTCGCGGCTCCGTTTCCAGCAGCGGCAGATCCTCGTCCAAGGGCGACGTAAAAGGATGGTGCATCGCGACGTACCGCTGCTCGGTCTCATCATATTCGAGCAATGGAAAGTCCGTGACCCAGACGAAATGGAATTGATCGGCCGGAATGAGTTGGAATCGTTCCGATAGTTGTACTCTCAACCCGCCCATCACCTCTCTCGCCGTTTTGAGCTGATCCGCCACAAACAAGAGAAGATCCCCCGTTTTCGCCGAAAGTGCACCCGATAGTTTCCGGAGCAGCGGCTCGCCGAGGAACTTCACGATGGGGGATTCAAACCCCTCGGCGGACACCTTGACCCAGGCCAATCCCTTCGCCCCCAGCCCCTTCGCGACCTCCGTCAGCTCATCCAGTTCCTTGCGGGACAGCATCGCCTTTCCTCCCAGCACCATCGCCTTAACAACGCCCTTGCGGTTCAAGGTTTCCTGAAAGACCTGAAACGAAGAGTCCGACACGAGGGACGAGACGTCGTGTATCTCGAGCCCGAAGCGGAGGTCCGGTTTATCGGTGCCGTACCGATCCATCGCCTCCGGATAGGACAATCTCGAAAAGGGGGTCTGCAGATGGATGCCCTTCACGGCAAGAAAAACCTCGCACAGCATCGCCTCCATCAAGAGCAGGATCTCTTCCCGGTCCACAAAGGAAAGCTCGAGATCAATCTGGGTGAATTCCGGCTGGCGGTCCGCGCGAAGATCTTCATCGCGAAAGCACCGTGCGATCTGGTAATACCGCTCCATCCCGGCCACCATCAGGATCTGCTTGAATAGTTGGGGCGATTGGGGCAGCGCGTAGAACTGACCGGGATTGACGCGGCTGGGGACGAGATAGTCCCGCGCGCCTTCCGGAGTGCTTTTCGTAAGATGCGGCGTTTCGACCTCGATAAAACCGTGCCCGTCCAGGAAATTCCGGACGGCCCGCAGGATCTGATGCCGCCGTTTTAAGTTGGCCAGCATGCGGGGGCGGCGGAGGTCCAGATACCGATACTTCAATCGCAGGTTCTCGGAGACCAGGACATTGTCCTCGATCGGGAAAGGCGGCGTCTTGGCGGGATTGAGAATCTCCAGATCCTCGGCGATCATCTCGACCTCGCCCGTGCTCAACTGCGGATTGACGGTTCCTGCCGGACGGGGCTCCACTTGTCCATGCACCGCGATCACGTCCTCGCTTCGAAGACCGTGGGCCTGCTTGTGAATATCCGGTGACAACGTCGGATTGAAGACCACCTGCGTGATTCCCTCCCGATCCCGAAGATCAATGAAGATCAGCCCGCCATGATCCCGGCGTGACTGGACCCATCCCATCAGCGTGGCCGTCCGGCCGATATCACTTTTCCTGAACCTTCCGCAATCATCCGTCCGTTTCACGCTACGCCCCCACGGCGCGGCTCATCTTCGTCGCGGCCCGGGTTCTTTCGGCCTTCTGGACGAGCCCCTTGAGCGACTTGATCTCCGGGGCCGTCAGATAGCGATACTTCCCGATCGGCAGCGCGCCCAGATCAAGCCTTCCCATCCGGATCCGGTTCAATTTCAGAACCGGATGATCCAACGTCTCCAACATCCGTCGGATCTGGCGGTTGCGTCCTTCATGGATCGTCATTTCCAGCCATGAATTCTTTTCCATTTTTTCGATTTTTCTCACCTGGCAGGGCAGCGTCCGGCCGTCCGACAGCACCACGCCTTTTGAGAGCGTCCGGATCTCCTCATCCGTCAGAATCCCTTTGACCTTGACCTCATACGTTTTTGGAACTTCAAAACTCGGATGGAGCATCGTCTGGACCAGATCGCCGTCGTTGGTCAATAGCAGCAGACCTTCACTATCATAATCGAGCCGGCCCACCGGATAGACGCGGATTCGAACCCCCCGGAGCAGATCCTTCACCGTGACCCGGCCCATCGGATCGGACAGCGTCGTGACCACCTCGCGGGGCTTATTGAGCATGAGGTACGCCTTGGGCTGTTTGGGATTGATGAGTTTTCCGGAAACCTTGATATGATCCCTCTCCGAATCGGCCTTGCTGCCCAGTTCACGAACGACACGCCCGTTGACCGTCACGGCACCGGACAGCATCAGTTCCTCGGCCTTTCGGCGAGAGGCAATCCCGGCTCTCGAGATGATTTTTTGTATCCGTTCCAGCATGACTATTCCCACTCGATGGTGCTCGGCGGCTTGGACGATATGTCGTACACCACCCGGTTGATGCCGCGGACCTCGTTGACGATCCGGATCGAGATCCGCTCCAGCACCTCATACGGCAGCTTGACCCAATCAGCCGTCATTCCATCCTGACTGTGAACCGCGCGGATCGCCGCGACGTGCTCGTACGTCCGCTCGTCGCCCATCACCCCAACGGTCTTGATCGGGAGCAGAACCGCAAAGGCCTGCCAGATCTGGCGATACAAACCGGCCGTCCGGATCTCGGCTTCCACAATCTCGTCCGCCTTGCGAAGGAGATCCAGACGTTTTCGCGTCACTTCCCCGATGATCCGGACCGCCAGGCCCGGTCCCGGAAAAGGATGCCGCCAGAGGATCTCTTCCGGCAGTTCCATTTCCTCCCCCAACCGCCGCACTTCGTCCTTGAACAGTTCCCGAAGCGGCTCCACCAGTTTAAACCGCATCCGGGTCGGCAGGCCGCCGACGTTGTGATGGGTCTTGATGGTGGCGGAGGGTCCTTTAAACGAAACGCTTTCGATCACATCCGGATACAGCGTTCCCTGAACCAATAACTCCGGGCGGCCCAGATCCTTTGCTTCTTCCTCGAACACCCGGATGAACTGACGGCCGATGATCCGGCGTTTACGCTCCGGATCAATCACCCCCTTTAATTTTTTCAAAAAACGTTTGGAGGCGTCCACGTACCGGAGATTCAGTTTGAAGGTCTTTCGAAACGTCTCGGTCACCCGCTCGACCTCTTTGTTTCGAAGCAAGCCGTTGTCCACGAAGACACAGGTGAGCTGATCTCCAACGGCGCGATGGGTCAGAATGGCTGCGACGGCCGAATCCACACCGCCGCTCAATGCGCAGAGGACGCCGGCATCCCCCACCCGCTCCCGAATCCGTTCGACGGCCCGCTCAAGATAGGCCTTCATCGTCCAGGTCGGGACGCAGCCGCAGATACGGTACAGGAAATTTTTAAGGATCGCAACCCCCTGAGGCGTGTGGGCCACCTCGGGATGAAACTGAATCGCGTAGAGGCGCCGCTTTTCATTTCGCATCGCCGCGATCGGCGAGTTGGTTGTATGCGCGATGATATCAAAGCCCGGCGGCACCTGATCGATACGGTCGCCGTGGCTCATCCAGACGACGGTCGTGCGGTGTGGAGCATCCGGCGCGGGTGAAGAAACACCGACCTCTTTAAACAAATCCGTGGCGTCGTCAATAATCAAATCGGACCGGCCGTATTCCCGCCGCACGGACCGGGAGACCTTCCCCTCGAGCCGGTGCGTGATCCATTGCATCCCGTAACAGATGCCCAGAATGGGAACGCCCAGAGTCAAAATCTCGGGCGGGCAGAACGGAGCCTTGTTGTCATAGACGCTGGCCGGACTGCCGGACAGAATGATTCCCTTGGGCTTGAAATCGCGGATGAACGAAAGCGGGGCATCGCAGGGATGGATCTCGGAATAGACCTGACTCTCACGGATCCGCCGTGCGATCAGCTGCGTGTATTGAGAGCCGAAATCCAGGACGAGAATCTTTTCGGCATGGATTTTGTCGGCGTTTCGATTACTCACGTTCGACATGGTAATTGGGGGCCTCTTTCGTGATGATCACGTCATGGACGTGGCTTTCACGAAGGCCGGCCTGCGTCAGTTTGACGAACCGGGCCTTCTTCTGCAGTTCCCTGATCGTGCGGCATCCGCAGTAACCCATGCCGGCCTTGAGTCCGCCGACGAGCTGATAGACCACGCTGGCGATGGAGCCTTTGTACGGAACGCGGCCTTCAATCCCCTCGGGGACGAGCTTGGACTCCGTTTCATGTTCCTGGAAGTAACGATCCCGTCCCCCCTTCACCATCGCGCCGAGGGAACCCATCCCCCGGTAAACCTTATAGCTGCGTCCCTGAAACAAAACGGTCTCCCCGGGGCTTTCCTCCGTTCCGGCGAAGATGCCTCCGATCATGACGGAATCGGCGCCCGCGGCGATTGCCTTGCTAATGTCCCCTGAGTATTTGATTCCTCCATCGGCAATGATCGGGACGCCGGACTTGGCCGCGGCCGCAGCGCAATTGGAAACGGCCGTGAGCTGCGGCACGCCGGCCCCGGCGACGATCCTCGTCGTGCAGATGGACCCGGGACCGACGCCGACCTTGACGCCGTCCACACCCGCCTTAATCAAATCCCGGGTAGCCTCCGCCGTTGCCACATTGCCGCCCACCAGCTCCAGATCCGGATAGTCCTTCTTAATTTTCGAAACGGTTTCCAGTACGCTGAGCGAATGGCCGTGCGCCGTGTCCACCACGATCAGGTCCACGCCCGCTTTCACCAGAAGATCCGTCCGTTCCATGGCATCCTCGCCAACGCCGACCGCCGCGCCTACGCGCAGACGCCCGCCGGCGTCCTTGCAGGCGTTCGGGTATTTTATCTTTTTCTCGATGTCCTTGATCGTGATCAGTCCCTTCAACTCGAAATTTTTATTGACGACGAGGAGCTTCTCGATGCGGTTTTTTTGGAGAATCGCCTTGGCCTCATCGAGACTGGTCCCCTCCGGGGCCGTGATGAGCTTCTTGTGCGTCATCACGTCAGCGACTCTAATGGCCATGCGCGTCTCGAAACGGAGGTCACGGTTGGTGACGATTCCGATGAGCTTGATCCCTCGCGTGACCGGGATGCCGGAGATCCGGTACCGGGCCATCAACTGCAGTGCCTCGCGGATGGTCTGGTCCGGCGAGATCGTGATCGGATCAATGATCATCCCGCTTTCGGACTTCTTCACCTTGTCCACCTCGATCATCTGTTCCTTGGGAGACATGGCCCGGTGGATGATCCCAATCCCGCCTTCCTGCGCAATGGCAACCGCCATGCGCGCGTCGGTGACGGTGTCCATGGCGGCGCTGACGATCGGGATGTTGATGCGGATGCGGCGGGTGAAACGGGTTTGAGTCTCGACAAGGCGGGGCAGAACGGATGATTTGGCCGGGATCAAGACGACATCATCAAACGTCAAACCTTCTTCGATTCTGTTTTTCAGCGTCATGGATGCTCGTTTAAAAAAACCGACCGATGCGGACTCCCCATCGAAAACGGTGGACCATCATTAACATATTTCCACGACGGCGTCAAGAGATAATTCGATGCTGCCGGCGGAAACCCATCAACGGCACCTCAGTGGAAGATGCGCGTCTCGGCCCAGCCCAGGCTCGGCCGGAAGAAGATCAAGGAAGGCAGGGGCCAGAACCGAAATGTAAATAATGGAGAAAGCGGCTTGATTGACTTTTTCAGAACCGTAACGGTACAATGATCCGAAATTTAACCCTCGATAAAAACAAATCCATGAAGCACTCCGATTTCGTCCATCTCCATTGCCACACCCAGTATAGCCTGCTGGACGGGGCCAACCCAATCAACGCGCTTCTGGACCAGGCCGTCTCGTTCCGGATGCCGGCGCTGGCGATCACCGATCACGGGAATCTGTTCGGCGCAATCGAGTTCTACCAGAAGGCCCGTGCGGCCGGAATCAAACCGATCATCGGCTGCGAGATGTACGTCGCCCCCAAAAACCACCGCGATAAAGAGTCCGGCGGACGGCATCATGAATACCATCACCTGATCCTCCTGGCCGCCGACCGCACGGGTTACAAGAACCTGATCAAGCTCGTGAGCACCGCCCACCTCGATGGTTTCTATTACAAACCGCGCATCGACAAAGAGCTGCTCCAGAAACACCATGAGGGGCTGATCGGCCTGTCAGCCTGCCTTCGGGGCGAGGTTCCGATGTTTCTGGCCAACGATGAACCGGAAAAAGCACTGGCCGCGGCCGGAGAATACGAAGAGATACTGGGCAAAGGGAACTTTTACCTGGAAGTACAGCATAACGGGCTTGAGCTTCAACAAAAGGTGAACAAAGGCTTGGTCGAGCTCCACCGGAAAACCGGGATGGCCCTGGCCGCCACCAACGACGCACACTATTTGACCCGCGGCCATGCGAAGGCCCATGATATTCTTCTCTGCCTTCAGACCGGAAAAACAGTGAACGAGCCGGACCGGATGCGGTTCGGCTCGGACGAGAACTACCTCAAGTCGGCCGAGGAGATGGCCGCGAATTTCTCGGAACTGCCCGAGGCGGTCCTTAACACCAAACGCATCGCGGAACGCTGCAACCTCGACCTTACCTTTGATCAATTCCATCTCCCGCATTACAAAGTCCCGGAGGGCTTCACACGGGAACAATACCTTGAGAAGCTGTCACGGGAGGGATTAGCGGCGCGTCTTAACAATAAACCGCCCGGCGCCCTCCCCGACGGAATCTACGGACAACGCCTCGCGACCGAACTGGCCGTACTCAACAGCATGGGGTACGCCGGTTATTTCCTGATCGTCTGGGATATCATCAATTACGCCCGCTCGCACGGAATTCCGGTCGGGCCGGGGCGCGGCTCGGCGGCCGGAAGCCTCGTCGCCTACGCACTGCGGATCACGGACATTGATCCGCTGCGGTACGATCTGCTGTTCGAGCGATTTCTCAATCCGGAGCGCGTCTCTCTCCCGGATATCGACATGGACTTCTGCATGGACCGCCGGGAGGAAGTGATCCATTACGTCACCGAAAAATTCGGCTCGGACCATGTCTGCCAGATCATCACCTTCGGGACGATGGCCGCCAAGGCCGCCATCCGGGACGTCGGGCGCGTGCTGGAACTCCCCTACGCCGAGGTGGACAAGGTGGCGAAACTCGTTCCGAACACGATCGGGATCACGTTGGACGAAGCGGTCAAGGCCGAACCGCGCCTGAAGGAACTTATCAAGACCGATCCCAGGATTCAGGAACTGCTGACGCTGGCCCGGTCGCTCGAGGGTCTGGCGCGCCATGCCTCCACCCATGCCGCCGGCGTCGTGATCTCGGAAGAGCCGCTCACGGACCACGTGCCGTTGTACCGGGGGGCCAAGGGCGAAATCGTGACGCAGTACGCCAAGGACGATCTGGAGAAAATTGGGCTGGTCAAATTCGACCTCCTGGGTCTGCGGACACTCACCGTCATCGACCAAGCCGTAAAACTGATCAATAAAAAACGGGCGACCGAAGACCCGATCCGTCCGAACCATGTCCCGCTGGATGATTCCAAAACATACCAGCAGCTCTCCGCCGGCGAGACGATCGGCGTCTTCCAGCTGGAAAGCCCGGGGATGCGCGACCTGCTCGTCAAGCTGAAACCGGAGCTGTTCGAGGATCTGATCGCCATCCTCGCGTTGTACCGCCCCGGCCCGATCCAAAGCGGCATGATGGACGACTTTATCAACCGCAAGCGCGGCCGCATCCCGATCCAATACGAACTACCCCAGCTCAAAGAAATCCTGGATGAAACCTACGGCGTGATCGTCTATCAGGAACAGGTGATGAAGATCGCCAACGTACTGGCCGGCTTCTCCCTGGGACAGGCCGATCTTCTCCGTCGGGCGATGGGGAAAAAGAAGCCGGAGGAAATGGAGGAACAGAAAGAACAATTCATCAAGGGCGCGCGGGACAACGATATTCCCGAGAAGAAGGCCGAAAAACTGTTTGATCTCATGGCCTATTTCGCCGGCTACGGATTCAACAAATCCCACAGCGCGGCCTATGCACTGATCTCCTACCAGACCGCCTATCTTAAAACGCATTATCCGGTCGAGTTCATGGCGGCGCTGCTCTCAAGCGAGAGGGGAAATTCCGACAAGATCGTTCGGTACATCACCGAATGCCGCTCGACGGGCATCAAGATCCTCCCGCCCGACGTCAACGAAAGCCGGCGGGATTTCACGGTGGTCGAGGACGGCATCCGGTTCGGCCTCGCCGCCATCAAGAACGTGGGCGACAACGCCATTGATTCGATCCGCGAGGCCCGGGAGGCGGGCGGACCGTTTACCTCCATTTTTGATTTCTGCCGTCGGATTGATTCCCGCAGGGTCAACCGCCGCGCGATCGAGGGATTCATCAAGAGCGGCGCGCTGGACTCGACGAAGGCCAAGCGGTCGCAGATGACGGCCGTCATGGAAAAGGCCGTTGAGGAAGGAAACGTCGCGCAACGGGACCGCCTCCAGGGACAGGCCGCTCTGTTCGGCCTTGAATCCATCGAGCAAAAAGCCGATGCGGACCCCCTCCCGCCGCTGGAGGAGTGGGATGAGGCGCAGATGCTGCGTCTTGAGAAGGAAAGCGTCGGCTTCTATATCACCAGCCATCCCCTGGCGCGCTACGCCGAAGAGCTTAAGAATTATGCCACGGCCAACGCCGAAACACTGGACGACGTTCCGGAGGATCGGCAGGTGAAGCTCTGCGGCATCATCGTTCAGCAGAAGATTATCACCACAAAACGCGGCGACACGATGGCCAACCTGACCCTTGAAGATCTGCACGGCCTGTTTGAGGTCCTGGTCTTCCCGGACCTGTACAAGAAAACGTCGGCGATCCTGACCCAGGACACACCGCTCTTCGTCACGGGTTTTGTGGACAAAGGCGAGAAGGGGACCAAGGTCAAGGCCATCGGCATCGAACCGCTGGCCAACGTACGGGAACAGATCACGCGACGCGTTGATATCTGCCTGAGCTCCACCGGTCTGACGTCACAGGACTTTCAGCGCCTGAAGGAAATCCTGCTCCGTCACCGCGGCTCGTGCCCGGTCTTTCTCCGGCTTGGCATGCCCAACCAGACCGAGTCCACGATTGCGGTGGACGAGCAGGTCCGGATCAAACCGTCCGATCTCTTTGTTTCGGAGGTCGAACGGGAATTCGGCAAGGGAACGGTCGTCTTCCGATGAGAGACTTCCTGGAATTTGAAAAACCGCTTATGGAATATGAAGAGAAGATCGAGAAATTAAAACCCTTCGCCAAGACCGACCCGCTGATCCAGCGCGAAATTGAAGTGATCGAGAAGAAGGCGCGGGAGGTTCAAGTCGAAATTTTCGCAAAGCTCACGCCCTGGCAGCGGACCCAATTGGCCCGGCATCAGAACCGGCCCAACACCCAGGACTATATCGCCTTCATGATCCATGACTTTGTCGAACTGCACGGCGATCGTCTGTACGGCGATGACCGCGCGATTCTGGGCGGCGTTGGGATCTTTCGCAACCGGCCGGTCGTGATCATCGGTCACCAGAAGGGAAAGAGCGTGAAGGAGCGCGTTGACCGCAACTTCGGCATGCCCCATCCGGAGGGATATCGGAAGGCGCTCCGTCTGATGAAGCTGGCCGAGAAATTCATGCGGCCGGTGATCACCTTGATCGACACGCCGGGGGCCTATCCCGGAATCGGGGCCGAGGAACGCGGACAGTCCGAGGCAATCGCACGGAACCTGATCGAGATGTCGCGTCTATCGGTGCCGGTCATCGTGGTAGTGATCGGGGAAGGCGGAAGCGGCGGCGCACTGGCCCTGGGTGTGGGCGACCGCATCCTGATGCTGGAGCATTCAATCTATTCCGTCATCTCCCCGGAAGGCTGCGCCGCCATTCTCTGGAACAACAGCGCCAAGGCCCCGGATGCGGCCGAGGCCTTGAAGATGACGGCCCAAGATCTTCTGGCGCTGGGCGTTATTGATGAGATCGTGCCGGAGCCGGTCGGGGGCGCACACAAAGATCCTCCGCAGGCGGCCGAGATCCTCGAAAAGGCGATCGAGAACCAGCTGGTCAAGCTGGACGGTCTGAAGACGGACGATTTACTCGAACAACGGTATCAAAAATTCAGAAAGATGGGCGTCTTCGGCGAAGAAATGGTTCCGTAAACCATCCAGAGAAAACCACGGCCGGGTTATGGACCGGTCATCACTCCGTTCTCGAGTTTCACTGCGACCGCGCGACAACGGCCTCAAACAGGAAATGATAGATTTCGGCATGCCGCTTGGCCTCCCAGAGATCCGCGCCCCAGATGTAGGCCCCGTGATTCCGGACGAGGATGCAGAACGAATCCGAGAAGAGCGGGTTCTCCAGTACAAGACGGATCTGATCCAGCAGCTCCCGCTCCCGCGGCGTGTTATGGATCACCGGCACGGTGTGCTTCGACTGGTTTGAGACGCCGCGGATTCCCTTCAACATCTCCAGGCCTTCGATCATAAGATGATCCCGGCCCCCGGCCCGGTCGCCGGCCAAAACGGACGAGAGCGCGTGACTGTGCATGACCGAATTGGCTTTGCGTTGATTCATCACGAGGCAGAAGATCGGGTTGCATTCGGAAACGGTCAGGGACCGATTTTTGGGCGGACGGACGACCGCGCCGCTCGTCCGGTCCACGATGAACAGGTCGGACGGCATGACTTCTTCTTTGTGGACGCCGGTCGGCGCCATCAAAACCGTTCTCGAATCCGTCGCGGCGCAGATGCCTCCGCCGGTCCCGGTGACCCATCCCTTGTCATAAAAGAGACGCAGGAGTCGGCAGAGCAGTTCGGCCTGACCTTGTCTGGATGAGGATCGTTTTGGCATGGATGTCTTTAGTAACGGAGAGATGAATTAGTTCGTTAATTCACTTGCCGGCTCATGCTCCGGCAATGTTTCGGCCACCTCTTTGAATTCCTTCAGCGCCGGAAGCTCGGCGAGATCCTTCAACCCGAAATAATGGAGGAATTCACGCGTGGTGCCGTAGAGCATGGGCCGGCCGAGGCCCTCTCTCCGCCCGACGATCCGCACAATGCGTCGCTCCAGCAGCGTCTTGAGCACGCCGGCCGAGTCCACGCCTCGAATCGCCTCGATCTCCCCGCGCGTCACGGGCTGCTTGTAGGCCACGATCGCCAGTGTCTCGAGTCCGGAACGGGACAGGCGGGTCGCGGTCTTGATCTTCTCAAGGGCCTTGATCCACGGGGCGCATTCGGACCGGGTGGCGATCTGATAGCCGCCGGCCACCTCCACGATCTGAAGCCCCCGCCCGGCGGCGTCGTAGTTCTGCCGCAACCGGTCCAGGGCCTCGCGAATCCGGCCCGTGTCGGTCCCCTCCAACACCTCGGCCAGCTTGTCCAAAGACATCGGCTCGCCCGCGATGAAAAGAAGGGCCTCTAGGATGGCTGTAAGTTCGTGTTCTTCCATACGCGTATCGTCCCAAAGAGTTCGGCCTGAATGATGCGCACCCGTTTCAGCCGGATTAATTCCAGTAAAGCCAAAAAGGTCACGATCATGGCCAGGCGCGTTGTATCATCGTCAAACAGCGAGGTGAAGGTGATGCTCTCTTCGCTCTCCAGACGATCCAGAATCAGGCTCATCCGGTCCTGAACCGACAGCTCGTCCACCACGATCTCAAGGCCTTGAATCGTAGGCGTGCGATCCATCACGCCGCGAAGGGCCTCTAAGAGATCAAACAGGCTCATATCCACGAGGTTGATCTCACCCGTCGGCCCGTCAGTCCCGTGGGACGCCGGACGATAGAACACCTCGCGCCACTCCTGCTCGCGCGACTCGAATCCATGAGCGGCGTCTTTAAATCGCTGGTACTCCAGCAGCCGCATCACCAGATCGGCGCGCGGGTCTTCCTCTTCCTCCTCGTCCGTCTCGGACGGAGGCAGAAGCGTTTTGGACTTGATATGGATCAGGGTCGCGGCCATCACCAGAAATTCGCCGGCGACGGCCAGGTTCAACGACGTCATCAGGCCTAAATATTCCAGATATTGGCCGGTGATCAGCGAGATCGGGATATCGTAGATGTTGATCTCGTTCTTTTTGATGAGGTGAAGCAGCAGGTCGAGCGGGCCTTCAAAGGCTGGAAGTTTGACGGCGTAGGCTGTTTGGGAGTCGTCCATGCTCACAGGGTCAATCGTAGTCCCGCCTCAAAATCAATGTCAAGGGGTCACATTTTTCAAATGGCCGTGGGCCTGCCGCCGATGCTCTTTTGAGTCCCGACGGGATTGGGCTCCGAGGACTTCGTTCGCCTCCCGTTTCATTTTCTGCAACTCGGCCATCAGTTCGAGAAGCGTCTTCTCGGCCGCCGGGTCCTGGGGCCGTGCGTCGTAAGCCTTGTTCAACCAGTAGATCGCATTTTCCAGTTTCTGGTTGATCACGGCCTGAATCTGCCCCTTCGTCAACGCCGTCTCGGCCCCGTGAATGTTCTGCGCCATTCAACCTCCCCAACCACAATATATAGTAGCTGCTCGTATAGAGGCTACTATAGCAGAATCTTTTTTGTTGTCAAGCGGAAATTCAAGATATGGTGGGGAAAAATCAGCAACTAACGAGATATGGTGGTTTTAATCTATTTCTTGGCTTCCAGGACGTAGGCATTTTCATTGATTCTCATTCGCCTCGCCACCCACAAACTCCCCAGCATCATCACGATCATGTCGAGATAGACGTAAAACATAACCGAGCCCATGGGCGGGTTGGTGGTGGACATGAAGTCAAACGGTTTTGGCGACCAGGACCAGCAGCCGAAGGCGGTGCCGACGAACTCAACAAACAGGACGAAGATCGGCATGAACATATAGATCACCCGCTGCTTCATCGCAAAAACACCGAGGAAAAAGAGCAGGCCGAGAAGGACAGTGAAACTGTCTCCAAAGACCCAAAACACGCCAAGAAAAAGCGCCGCATAAAAGATCAGGAACCGGCGGATGATGACGGATGCGTGATCATGGACACCGGCGCGCCAGAGGAGTTGAAAGCCGGAGCCGATCACGATCGCGTGGCCGAACGGTACATAGATCGGGACAGTGCCGAACTTGTAAGTATAGAGCTCGATCCCCATGCTCAAAAACACCTCGCCGATGGCCGAAACCGGGATCGTCAACAGCATGATCTTTTTCAATCGCTCATCCGGCATCGTCCTATACATGGCGTAGCAATAAAGCGGGACAAGGATGTTGTCAAGCATCTGACCGTTCAGCCCCTGCGCCAGCAGCCATTTTGAATCCAGGAACAGCATCACCAGCGTGACCGGGACGAAGGCATAAAAGGACCAATGAAACGGTTTTGTCTCGATCATTTCTTCTTCAGCCAGAGCCTTTTATTAATCACATACGTCCCGACGAGGATGACCAGCAGCACGCTTACGACATGCGGCGCGCGCAACGGGCCGAGATACAGGTCATCGGCGCGGAAGAAACTGACGATGAACCGGATCACGGAATAGAGTATCAGATAGAGACAAAAGATAAACCCGTCGCCCCAGGGCCGCTTCCGGATGGACCAGAGAAACGCAAAGACCAGGGCGTTTAATCCCAGTTCGTACAGCATCACGGGATGGAGAGGAACCGGGCCGAACTCCCGTCCGGCGATGCTGCCCGGCGGAAAGACGATGCCCCACGGCATCGTCGTCGGCGTGCCGTGCGCGTCGCCGTTCATGAAATTTCCGAACCGCCCGAAGGCCTGCCCGAGAATCACGAGCGGCGCGCCGGCATCGGCCAGCGGCCAGAACGAAACGTGATGACGGCGGACGAACCAGATTCCGATCAGCACGCCGCCAATGAGTCCTCCGTGAATCGCAAGCCCGCCGTGCCAGATCGCCGGAATCTCGGAGGGATTGCTGCCATAGTAAGACCAGTTGAACGCAACATAATAGATCCGGGCGCCGATGATACCGCCCAGGAGGCAGTACATGATCAGGTTCCAGCTGTCGTCGTTTGAAAGCGGAATTCCCTTCCGGCGGACCTCTTTTCCGAGCAGCCAGCCGCCGACCATCGCCGCGATGAAATACATCAGGCCGTAGTAACGGATCGTAATCGGCCCAAACTGGATTAGGTCTGGATGCATCTATTTATCCTCGCTTATAATTTAATCGCTTCCCGCACTTCTTCCAAGGTTGCGCGAGCCGCCTTGCCGGCCTTCTCCGAGCCCTCGGCCACGACCGCCTCGACCTTCTTGGGATGCTTTGCCCATTTCTCCCGCTCCGACCAGATCGGCTCAAGCCGCTGAACCATCCGGTCGGCCGCCAGCTTTTTACAATCGACGCAGCCGATGGCGGCCGTACGGCATTCCGTGTTCACACGATCGATCACGCCGATCGCGGAGAAAATTTTGTGATAGGAAAAAACGGGACAGAGATCCGGATTACCGCGATCCGTTCGTCGGATCCGTGCCGGGTCGGTCACCATCGTCCGGAGTTTTTCACGGACGTCCTGCTCGGGGTCGGAAAGATAGATCGCGTTATTGTAGCTCTTGCTCATCTTTCGCCCGTCGGTGCCCAGGAGTTTCGGCACCTCGGCGAGCAGGGGCTGCGGCTCGGGAAAGACGGCCGTATAGAGATGGTTGAACCGACGGGCCAGCTCGCGCGTTAATTCCAGATGGGGAAGCTGGTCCACGCCCACCGGAACGACGTCGGCCTTGTAGATCAGAATATCGGCCGATTGAAGAACGGGATAGCCCAGGAAACCGTACGTCGTCAGATCCCGCTCACGGAGCTCTTCGATCTTCTCTTTATAGGTCGGGTTTCGCTCCAGCCACGGCACCGGCGTGATCATCGAGAGGAGCAGATGCAGCACGGCATGCTCCGGCACGCGGGACTGAATGAAGACGGCGCATTTGTCCGGATTGATCCCGGCCGAAAGCCAGTCGAGCAACATCTCGCGGATGTACTCCCGGAGGCGGGTCGTATCGGCGTAATTGGTGGACAGGGCATGCCAGTCGGCCACAAAAAAATAGGCGTCGTAGTCCTGCTGGTATTTGATCCAGCTGTCCAGCGCGCCCAACCAGTTTCCCAGATGCATCCGTCCGCTGGGCTGCATCCCGCTCAGCATGCGTCGTTTCCGTTGCTTCACGATGAATTACCTCCCGTATATTTATACTAAAAAAAGAAGGGGCTGACGCCCAGGATCCACATCATGATATTCATGATCAGCGGCGAGAGGATCTGCGACCAGAACCCCAGCGGGTCCAGGAAGACCAGCGCGATGATGATAAAAAACCCGAACGGCTCGATGCTGGCCCAGGCCGCCGATTGACGATCCGGAAGGAGCCCGACCATCACGCGGCCGCCGTCCAGCGGCGGGATCGGGATCATGTTGAAAACCGCCAGAACGACATTCCATTTCACGGCCTCGAAAAGCATCAGCAGAACCGGCACGAGGATGATTGCAACCGGATCACTCCAGACCGAGGGTCCGGTACCGGGCCGCAGGTGCAAAATCAGGTTTGGGTTGATCGCCACGATCAGACGAAACAGTGCGCCGCAGGCGATCGCCAGGAGCAGATTCGTGGCCGGACCCGCGCCCGCCACCCAGATCATGTCCTCCTTGGGCCGTCGGAGGTTCATGAAATTCACCGGCACCGGTTTCGCGTAGCCGAAGACGAAGCTGCCCTTCGTCGCGATCAGCAAAAAAATGGGCATCATAATCGTCCCGATGAGATCGATGTGCGGCAGCGGATTGAGCGTCAACCGGCCCATCATCCGGGCGGTGGGATCGCCCCGCCTGTTCGCCACCCAGCCGTGAGCCACCTCGTGGAGGATGACCGCAAGGAGGATCGGGATGGCCGAGATCGAGATCTGTTGAACGATCGTGTTGATGTCCATCAGTCTATCTGAACGAATTTGCCGTCCTTCGCCTGTATCACAAACAGTCGCTTTGCCACTTCGCCGTCCGGGGTGTAGCGGGTCGGCCCGGTAACCCCCGAGAAATTCTGGATCCGGCCCACGAAGTCCCGCACCGCCTCGCCGGTCACCGCACCCTGCTGCAATGCCTTCAGGATCAGTTGGGCGGTGTCATACGCCTGGGCCGCCAGGAGGGTCGGCTCCTCCTCGTAGCGGTTGCGATACCGCTCCACGAAGGACCGCACCGATGGGTCCGTGCTGCCGGGGAAAAACCCGTCCACAAAAATCCCGCCGTCAATATATTTCCCGCCGATACGGAAAAGGTCTGGAGAGTTCCAACCGTTCGTCCCGAGAAGCGTCACCCCCTGAATCGAGTAGAAGGCCAGCTGAGCCGCCATCAGGCCGGCCTGATCGTAATCGCTCGGAAGAAAGACGGCGTCGAACCCGGGTTTGTATTCCCGGATCCCGCCCTTTTGCTGGGGCGGCGGGCCCAGAAAGCCACCCTTGGAGAGATCGGCCTCTTTTAAATATTTGATCTGCGGTCCAAAATCGGTCGCATTCGGATCGTACGACGCCCGCGCGATGATCGCGCCGCCCCGTTTCACGACCTCTTCCGAGAACACCCGCATCATCTCCGTCCCGTATCCGTCATCGGAATAGAGGATGCAGAAGCGTTTCAGGTTGAGCGCGTTGACGGCGTAGGCCGCGATCTCGCGGGCCTGCTGTCGGTTCGTGATCGAGTTCCGCAAAACGTATTTCCACGGCCGGGCCCAATCCTCCGATGCCGTCGGCGTCAGCAGCGGGATCCGGTGGGCGTCCGCTTTGGGTGCCGCGGCCGCCACCTGCCGGCTCAGCATCGGACCGATGATCGCGCTCACGCGGTATTCCCGGGCCAGTTCCTCCAGGCCGGTCTGCAGCGCGGCCGCGTCCCCTTCCGTGTCCTTGACGACGATCCCGGCAAATTTTTCGGGGGCCGCGTCCGACCCGGGATCCAGCGCCAGCCGGACGCCGTTAAGCACCTGCTGGCCGAACGGTTTCAACCGGCCCGACAGCGGGAGCAACGCTCCGATCAGAACCCGGTGGCTCAGATAGATCTGCTTGATCGCGACGATCTTGCTCCGCGCCTTGGAAACGGCCTTGTGCTTGGGATAGATTGAAAGGAAACGCCGCCATTCGCGTTCGGCCTCAAAATACTCTTTGGCCGATTCGTAGAGATCGGCCAACCTCAACAAGGCCGCATCGCCTGGATACCCTTTTGGAAACTGGCGAACCAGCTCTTCGAGCTCCGGCCGCGAGCTCATGTTCAGCAGCTCCTGCACCCGGTCTTCGATCGCCCGCTTCTCCTCCTCCTGGCTCCATTCCTTTTTCAACATCTCCTTCACGGCCTGCACGAGGTCCTTTTTATTCAAAAGAACCTCGATGATGCGGTCGGTCAGGGCCTGCCTCGCGGCCGGATCCCGGCTCAGGTTCCGTTCGAGCTCCAGAATCGGGAGGGCGTTATCGAACTGGCCAAGGCCGATATAGGCCTCGGACAGTTCATGCCGGGCCCGTTCGGCCAACGGCGAATGGGGAAGCTCGTTCAATATCTTCTGATACTGGACGACCGCGTCAGTGTCATTTTGCTGTTGACGGCTGATCTGGGCCAGACCAAAATAGGCTTGATCCCTCAGCGGCGATTGCGGATAGGTCGCGAGCAGGAACTGATAGGCAAGCTGCGCCTGCTCCGGATCGCCCGCGCCGACGGCCGCAAGGGCTCGGTCCAGGAGCTCCTGGGCATTCGCCTCGGGCGTTGCCGTCGTGTCACCGGCCGGCGGCTCCTGCGCGCCGATCGGCGCCTGGAGCACGAGCCCTAAAATCATCGCGGCCGAAAAAATTCCGGCCGTTCCCCTTGCGCTCCGCTTCTTCGATAAAACTGTCGTCATCCTCACAGTAGGTCACTATAAAAGAAGCAGCCCCTCATGTCAACAGAACGTCGGTGGAAATTCGGACGGGCTTGTGTTCGCCCGCGGGTTGAAGTAAAATGGCCGCACATACCTACATGCAAGCACACATCCAACAGTTTCTCCAATACCTCACGGTCGAGAAAGGGCTCTCGCCCAATACGATCGTGGCCTATGCCGCCGACTTGAAACAGTTCTCCGAATTCCTAAAGGAGCGAGGACGTAACCGGCTTGAAGACGTCGTCCGCCAGGATCTTCTGGACTTTCTGGCCGCGCGAAAACGAAATGGCCTCTCGTCCCGCTCGCTCGCGCGCCAGATCGCGACCCTCCGCAATTTTTACCGTTTCCTAAACCACGAAAAAATTCTGACGGCGGATCCCACGCAAAACATCGAATCGCCTCGGGACTGGAAGCGTTTGCCGAAGACGCTGGCCTTCGAAGAAGTCGAGCGCCTCCTCAATCTTCCGAAAGGCGATACCCCTTCGGCCGTCCGCGACGACGCCCTGATCGAACTGATGTACGCCACCGGCCTGCGCGTCTCGGAACTTACCGCGCTCCCGCTCCAGGCGGTCAATACCGTGGCCGGATACGTTCTCGCGACCGGCAAGGGGCGCAAACAGCGGATCATCCCGATGGGCGATATGGCCCTTCAAAAAATCAAGATATACCTGGAAACGGCCCGGGCAAAATTAACCCAAGGGCTTGCATCCGATTGGATCTTTGTAAACCGCTCCGGACGCGGTCTCACGCGGCAGGGCTGCTGGAAGCTGTTGAAGAAATACGCCCGGCGGGCCGGGATGAGGCGTTCTATCTCACCGCACATGCTGCGGCACTCGTTCGCAACGCATCTTCTGGAACGCGGCGCCGATCTGCGTTCGGTCCAGGCGATGCTGGGCCATGCGGACCTGTCCACCACACAGATTTACACGCAGGTCACGCGTCATCGCTTAAAGCAGATTCATGAGCAGCTTCATCCGCGGGGATGAGGCGGCCGCTC
>CAKKOZ010000014.1:0-5546 GCA_919901335.1 Nitrospiria bacterium
GTGGAGGGGGCGACGCAAGCCCCTACAAAATAAGGGGGACCATCGCGTGGCAGAACAGGATAAAGAAGGAACGCAACAGCCGGTCGAGATTCCGGAGGCCCTTCCGCTCCTTCCGGTGCGGGATATCGTGGTTTTTCCCTACATGGTCCTGCCGTTGTTCGTCGGGCGCGAGATGTCGATCCGCGCGATCAACGAGGCGCTGGCCGGCAACCGCATGATCCTGATGGCGGCCCAGAAGGTGCTGGACGTCGAAAACCCGGAGGCCAAGGACATCCACGCGGTGGGGACCGTCGGGATGATCATGCGGATGCTGAAGCTCCCGGATGGCCGGATCAAGATCCTCGTGCAGGGACTCTCCCGGGCCCGTATCCTCGACTATGTCCATTCGGAGCCGTATTATCAGGTCCGGATTCAAAAAATCGTGGAGCCCAAGGTGGCCGAGCGGTCGTTGGAGCTGGAGGCGCTGATCCGCACGGTGAAAGAGCAGCTCGATAAGATCAGCAGCTTCGGGAAACTGGTTCTGCCGGAAGTCCTGGTGGTGATCGAGAACCTCGACGACCCCAGCCGCTTAAGCGACATGATCATCTCGAATCTCGGCCTTCGGGTGGAAGAGGCCCAGGAGATCTTAGAGATACTGGATCCCGTGGAACGTCTCAAGAAGGTCAGCGAGATCCTGGCCAAAGAGGTGGGCGTCCTGAATATGCAGCAGAAGATCCAGGCCGAGGCCAAAGGCGAGATGGACAAGACCCAGCGGGACTATTTCCTCCGTGAGCAGCTCAAGGCGATCCAGAAGGAGCTCGGCGACGTGGATGAGCGCGCCGAGGAGATCGGCGAGTTCAAAAAGCGGATCAGAGGGGCCAAGATGCCCGAGAAGGTGGGCAAGGAGGCCGACAAGCAGCTCAAGCGGCTGGAGCATATGCATCCCGATTCGGCCGAGGCCTCGACCGTCCGAAGCTACCTCGAATGGCTGGTGGAGCTGCCCTGGAGCAAGAAGACCAAGGACAATCTGGACATCAAGGCGGCCTCCAAGGTGCTGGATGCCGACCATTACGATCTGGAGAAGGTCAAGGAGCGGATTTTGGAATATCTGGCCGTCCGCAAGATGAAGGGCAAGATGAAAGGGCCGATCCTCTGTTTCGTCGGGCCGCCGGGCGTGGGGAAGACCTCGCTCGGAAAATCGATTGCACGGGCCCTGGGGCGGGAGTTCGTCCGCGTCTCCCTCGGCGGCATCCACGATGAGGCCGAGATCCGGGGACATCGCCGGACCTATGTCGGGGCGCTGCCCGGACGGATCATTCAGGGCATCAAGCAGGCCGGAACGAACAACCCGGTCTTCATGATGGACGAGATCGACAAGGTTGGCACCGATTTCCGCGGTGATCCGTCCGCGGCGCTGTTAGAGGTCCTGGACCCCGAGCAGAACAACGCCTTCAGCGACCATTATCTGGGCGTGCCGTTCGACCTGTCCAACGTGATGTTTATCACGACGGCCAACCTCACCGACACGATCCTGTCGCCGCTGCGGGACCGCATGGAGGTGATCGAACTGTCCGGCTATACCGAGGAGGAAAAGCTCGGCATCGCGCTGAATTTCCTTCTCCCCCGGCAGTTAATGGAGCACGGCGTCACGGAGAAAAACGTGACCCTGACGGATTCGGCCGTCCGGATCATCATCGGTCAATACACCCGCGAGGCCGGCGTCCGGAACCTGGAACGGGAGTTGGCAAACGTCCTTCGGAAGATCGTAAGGCAGATCGCGGAGGGAAAGGCCAAGCAGTTCAGCGTCACCCCGGCCAATGTCCACAAGCTGCTCGGAGTCCCGAAATTTCTGCCCGAGCTTGAGCAGGAAAAGGATGAAATCGGCGTTTCGACCGGCCTGGCCTGGACCGAGAGTGGCGGCGACATTATTTACATCGAGGCTACCTTCATGAAGGGCAAGGGGGGCGTGATGTTGACCGGCCATCTGGGGGATGTGATGAAGGAGTCGGCGCAGGCGGCCCTGAGCTACATCCGGTCGCGGGAAAAGGAGTTGGGAATCCGGCCGGATCTTTTTGCCAAGAACGACATTCATATCCATGTGCCGGCCGGCGCGATCCCGAAGGACGGACCTTCGGCCGGCATCACGATGGCGACGGCGCTCGCATCGGTTTTCACCAACGCGCCGGTCCGACGGGATGTGGCGATGACGGGGGAAGTGACCCTTCGGGGGCGCGTGCTCCCGATCGGCGGGCTTAAAGAGAAAATCCTGGCCGCTCGCCGGGCCGGGATCAAGACCGTGATCCTCCCGAAGCGAAACGAGAAAGATCTGGAGGAGGTGTCCAAACATGTCCGCCGCGGGATGGAGTTCATCTTTGCCGAAACGATGGACGATGTTCTGCCCGCGGCGCTCCGACGACGGGTGCCCGGCGCCAAAGCCCACCGGCCGGTGGCGCAGAAGGTCCGCCGCGACAAGGTTCTGATGCCGGCGATCCCGGCCCGGAAAAACAATTGAGGATGCCCTCGACGTGGGACCTGAGCCGGGCCCGGTGACTGCGTGGGGCCGATGATCCATCCATGATTTTAAACCAGCTCGGGGAATTCGGTCTCCTTCAGCGTATCCGCCGGCGGGTTCCGTCCCGGCCCGCGGCTGTTTCCGTCGGCATCGGCGACGACGCGGCCGTGCTGCGGATGTCCCCTCATCGGGAGCTGATCGTCACGACGGACATGTTCGTCGAGGCGGTTGATTTTGATCCGGCCCACGGAACCTTCCGACAGATCGGCTACAAAGCATTGGCCGCCAACCTCAGTGACGTCGCCGCGATGGGAGGCCGGCCCTTCGCCTTTCTGGTCGGCCTTGCGGTTCCGGGCCGAACATCCGTGCGGGCCGTGGATGAAATCTATCACGGGATGTTGTCCCTGGCCCGGCGGCATCGGGTGGCGCTGATCGGCGGCGACACCTCCGCCTCGCCCAAGGGGATGCTGATCGCGGTGACGGTCCTGGGAGAGGTCGAGCCGGGACGCGCCGTCACCCGATCCGGCGCGCGGGCGGGGGATCGGGTTTACGTCACCGGCACCCTGGGTGATTCTCGCGCAGGACTTGAAATTTTAAAAAGACGAAAAAACAGGAAACGGTTACAACCCCCGGCGGGCGAATCCTATCTGATCCGCCGCCATTTTTTTCCGGCGCCCCGCGTGGTGTTCGGGCGGTTGCTGGGCCGTCGGGGATGGGCGACGGCCATGATTGATCTTTCGGACGGGCTCGCGTCCGACTTACGGCATCTGTGCGAGGCCGGTCGGGTGGGGGCAAGGGTGGAGCGGGACCGTCTGCCGGTTTCGGCCCCCTTGGCCGCCTATGCCCGCCGCCGGGGCCGGTCGGCGCCGGACTATGCCCTCCGGGGCGGAGAGGACTTTGAACTCCTTTTCACGGTGAGAGAAAAAAATGCCGCGGCGGTCGAGGCCGCGGCAAAGCGGATGGCCTTGTCGGTCACGTCGATCGGCGCGATCGTTCCCAGCCGCCGCGGAATCACCGTGATCGGGAAGGGGGGCCGCGAGGTTCCTTTAACCTTGAAAAGCTACGAGCACTTTACGCATCCATGATAACGATTTCCTACTGGCGCGGCAGGCTCCGGGCGGTCCTTCATCTGGACGACAACCCGCACCGGATCGCGATGGCCTTTTCCCTGGGGGTCTTCATCGCCTTTTCCCCGTTTATCGGTCTCCACCTGATCAGCGCCGCCTTCCTCGCCTGGGTGCTTCGGCTGAATGCCGCGGCAGTTCTGCTGGGGACGCTGCTGAATAATCACTGGACGACCGCCCCGATCTTCGGGGCCAGCCTTTGGGTGGGCAGCATGATTTACGGACGGCATGCTCTTCTGCAGCCGATTCACTGGCAGGATTTTACGATCGTGAACGTCCTCCCTCAACTCGAGCCCTATCTGATGCCGTTCCTGCTTGGAACGACCCTGATGGGAATCGTCGCGAGTATCGTTGCCTATGCCTGCGCCTTTTACTTCGTCAAGGAATACCGCTATCTCCGCCACCGCACGGAGGAGTCCCCCCATGTTTAAAGGTTCGCCCTATGAAGGCCAGGCCCTGATCGCCGATCCCGTCCACGAATATATCACGTTTACCGTGCCCTACCCGAATCAGGAGAAGGAGATCACCGAAAAACAGCTGATAGACTCCCCCTGGATGCAGCGGCTGCGGTACATCTACCAGCTCCAGAGCGCCCGCTGGGTCTATCCCTCGGCCGAACACAGCCGGTTCCAGCATTCGATCGGCGCGATGCATCTGGCCGGTCGGTTCGCGCGCCACCTCTACCCCTCGTTGAAAGAGATCGTTCCGGACTGCCCATCCGAGAATTTTATCGAGGGGCTGCTCCGGGTCACGGCCCTGGTCCACGACATCGGCCACGGACCGTTCGGCCATTTCTTCGATGATAATTTTCTGGCGAAGTTCGGGATCACCCATGAGGTTCTGGGCCAGCATATCATCCGGGACGAGATGGGCGGTCTGATCCGGAAGATCCGCCGCAGCCCCTCCGGGCCGTTCGGTCGCGGCGAGGAGATCAATCCGGAGCATGTGGCCTTCCTGATTCTCAAAGACCCGTTGAAGAACAGCGCCAAATACCCCCGGTGGCTTGTTTTCCTCCAGCCGATCCTGGGCGGGATCTACACGGCCGACAACATGGACTATGTTCTCCGGGATTCCTACATGTGCGGCGTGGCAGTCGGTCCCGTGGACGTCCGGCGGCTGATCCATTACACCTTTTTTACGGACAAGGGACTGACGCTCCACAAGACGGGGCTCTCGGCCCTTCAAATGTTTCTGAACACGCGTCTGTACCTCTATTCCAACGTCTATTACCATCGGACGACACGGGCCATCGACCTGCATCTGCGGGACATCTTTCATGACACGATCCAGCGGATTTTTCCTTACAATCCCCTCAAGGAACTCTCGGAATACCGGAACCTGACCGAGTGGTCGTTGTTGGAAGAAATCCGCCGCTGGGAGCGGTCCCCGGACGCGCGGAAGCGGAAATTGTACGGGGAGTGGCAGTTGATCTTCCACCGGGACGTGAAATGGAAGATGGCCTACGACATTACGCTCCCCACCCGCGGCGGGGAGCGCGGACGGACCTTCCTCGATCAGGAGACGGTGGAACGGCGCATCCGCGAAGCTCTCCCGCCGGCCTTAAAAAAACTGCCCTTCAAAGTCGACATGGCCAACCAGGACCCGAGGCCGCTCAATCCCCTCAGCATGGGAGAGTTTCAGATCTATGTCTACGATTCGTCCACGAAGGCCGTTTCAAAGGAAATTTTGCGGGAGCACTTCGATTTCATTCCGGCCAAGATACTCCAGTGCCGGATTTTCACGCTGAACCATGAGCACGACGCCGTATTGGCCCAGATCGCCGAGCGCATTCTGGGCAGCGAGGCCCCGAGCAGCACGACGAACCTGTAAAAATCGTCGGAGGAGAATTGAACACGCGTAGCGCGCTGCATTTTCCCCCGCTTGCCGGGGGGGTCTTCAAACGCGTGCCGCTCATTCTGATTGCCCTGCTG
>CAKKOZ010000014.1:5646-19318 GCA_919901335.1 Nitrospiria bacterium
ATCCCGGCCGAATACCGCATGTCCGCAAACGTTGTCGATCTGCCGCTGGCGATTCAACTGCCGGAGCCGCCCCCGACTTCGAAGCCTGAGTCGCCGTCGTTTTCAACCCGGATGCGAAATTGGTTTCAAACCCAGCCCCCGGAATACCAGTTGATCATCGTCAGAATTATCCCCATTCTAATTTTGAGCCTGTGGGTCTTGAACTTTTTCCGGAAGCGGTCCGAGAGCGTGTTCGCGAAGCTTTTGCTCCGGATGGGCATGCTGGCGATCGTGATCCTGTCGGCCTATCTGTGCTACTCCATTCTCATGCGCGCTCAGGCTGAAAAATGGATCGGCGCCGTTCCGGGAGTCAGCGATCTGATTTCCTCGCCCAGGCAAAGGGCGGAAGAATTTAAAAAAGGGGAAGCCGACCGCCTCAAGAGCCTCGAGGATATCGCGAATCAGCAGTAGCCGATCCGCCCCTCGTTGTCCGTCAACTTGCAGTTCTGCCCCTGGTAGTGTATAGTGGCGCTGCGTACTGAAGTGGTTCAGGTGATCGCGCCCCGCACGAACACGCGGGGTGAGGAAAGTCCGAGCTCCATAGGGCAGGATGCTGGGTAACGCCCAGGCCTCGCGAGGGGACGGAGAGTGCCACAGAGAACAGACCGCCAACGGTGAGGCGGAGATGGCAGGGAGCGAAAGCCATCTCAGGCTTCAATCGGGCAAGGGTGAAACGGCGAGGTAAGAGCTCACCGCCCCGCCAGTGATGGCGGGGGCACGGCAAACCCCATCCGGAGCAAGACCAAATAGGTTCCGCTCGGTCCCGCAAGGGACCCTAGGATGACCCGTCCGAAACGGATTACAATCCTGGGTGGAACGGGTTGGTTGCTTGAGGTCCCGAGTAATCGGGATCCCAGAGAAATGATCGCCGCCCCGACGGAGCGATCCCAAGGGGGACAGAACTCGGCTTACGAACCGCTTCAGTGCGCATTTTTATTTTCTCGCCTGGATCGCTCAGACACTCAAAAAAATTATGAACAAACTTCTTGAAAAAGCCATCAAAGAGTTCGACCGGATCAACGGGGAAGATCCCCGGCAGCAGAGGATCGGCAGGAAGTCGTATGCCCGTGAGTTCATCTTTGCCCAAAAGGTCTATGCCTGGGTCGAACGGCTCAGTCCCTCGGCGCCCGAAGATATTCGGCTGGCGGCGCGTTCTCATACGCTCCGGCGCTGGGAGATTCCAAGGAACGGCTATCGCATGGACATCGGCGGCTACCATCAATGGCGCTCGGCGACGGCGGCGCATGCGGCCGATGCCGCGGCCGATATTTTAAAGCGCGTCGGTTATCCGGATGTGATCGTGCGAGAGGTTAAGCGCATCATTGCCGGGCATCGCCACCCCAGCGACCCGGACACGCAACTCCTGGAGGATGCCGATGTGCTGGCCTTTCTTGAAATTAAACTGGAAGATTATCTGGCCCGATGGGATGAGACGAGAGTTCGACGGATCTTGGAGGGCACCTGGTCTAAAATGAGCCCTGCCGCCCGCGGGATGGCGCTGGCCATGCCGCTGGATCCGCGGGTCAAAAAACTGATCGCCGGCCTGCCGCAAAAGTAAGTTGAGACGTGACGACCCATCCAACGGGGATCATTCATGGATGAATCCGAAAAGGTTTCTTTCAGTGGGGGGGATGATGAAGACGAATGAGGAGATTGCCGGGGAATGCGCGTGGTGCGGCGGGGCGTTGAATCCCACGGTGCACGGCGTCGGATCGAGCGATTCGGAACCGGCCGGGAGCGGGGAGGTGTTTGTTCCGGTGCGGTTCGCGAGGTCCAATCGTTCCCTTTTTGCGGCTCCGGTTCGCCAGGGATCCCGGGCCTACAACGAGGGCTACCGCTTGATCTTCGCCTCCTGTTCCGACGGCTGTGCACGGCAGCTCGATACGGCCCTGGCGGATGAAGAGGGCCGCTTCATCAAGCACACGATACTGACGCCGGCCGAATAATCCTCACGACCCGGGGTATCATCCCACGCCGCAAGGCCGACCCGATTCAGCCTGCTTGGAGAACGACGCATTTTAAATATTCCGTCTCCGGAATTCCAAGAACGATCGGGTGATCGCGGCCCTGGGTGCGCCAGGCGGTGATCGTGAAGGATCGCTTCGCATCGGCCGCGGCCGAGACGAGCATCTCGCGAAACATCTCATGGCTGACCAAGCGCGAACATGAACAGGTGACCAGGACGCCGCCCGATGAGAGCAACATCATCGCCAGCCGGTTGATCTCCTTATATCCTCGGATCGCCTCCTTGATCTTTTGGCGGCTCTTGACGAAGGCCGGCGGATCGAGGATGACCGTGTCGAACCGTTCACCGGCCGCATGAAGACGACGGAGTCCATCGAAAACGTCTTCCTTGACAAAACGGCAGGCTGAACCGAGCCCGTTTCGTTCCGCGTTTGCCTGCGCCTGATGAATCGCCCGCTCCGAGCTGTCCATCCCTAAAATGGATTTCGCGCCGTACCGGGCCGCGTGGAGCCCCCAGGCTCCGGTGTAGCAGAAGGCATCCAGCACGCGCGCGCCGCTCGCCCATCCCTCCAGGCAACGGTAGTTCTCGGACTGGTCCAGGAAAAAACCGGTCTTCTGACCTTCCCAGACATCCACCCCGAACAAGAGGCCGTTTTTCTGAATGACCACCGAGGGCGGGATCTCTCCATAGAGGAGTCGTTTTTCTTGTGGAAGGCCTTCGAGCGTTCGGACGGCGGTATCGTTGCGCGCGACCACGGCGGCGGGCTGAAAGCGTTTGATCAGTCCCTGGAGCACCGGCTCGGTGAGACGATCCATCCCCGCGGTGAGAAACTGAACCGCGAGGGCGGCGCCGTATCGGTCAACGATTAAGCCCGGCAGGCCGTCGGCCTCGCCGAACACAAGCCGGTAAGCCCCTTCGCCGGGCCGCCATTGCTCCCGGAGAGACTGTGCCTTCGAGATTTTTTGGTCAAAAAAATCCTCGTTGATCTCAACCCGTTCCCGCGTGAGCAAGCGGACTGCAATGAGCGACTGCAGGTTGAAATAGCCGCGGCCGATCCATCCGCCCGAATGGTTTTTGACGTCCACGATTTGTCCGGGTTCGAGTTCTTTCGGCAATCGGATCAGTTCGTTCGAGAAGATCCAGGGATGTCCGGTCTTGAGCCGCTTGGCGGCTTGAGGTTTGATCGTCAGGATGGGGAGTCCGGCCATCTTTATTCAAATTCCAGTTCAAGAATAGTCTTAATCACTTGGTCGTCGCTGTCCTCGGTCAGTCCAAACCCGTATCCCACATCCAGATTCACGCGGTGACCGAACTTGAACCCCAGGCGCGGGAAGATGAAATGCTCCTGCTCGTCTTTTGGCTTCAGATCGCTTAGTTCGCCCATCTCGCCGTAAAACTCCAGGCCCGGCGTGAGCCAGGACGTCGCCCGGACATACAGGCCCGCGGCGTACTCGAACTCCATTCCTTCGTTGACATCCGGCCCGCTGATCTTCTTGTCGAAAATGGGGTTTAGGATCACCGAGACCGGCCCGAGGTCTTTCTGGAGAATCACGCGTGTCTCCACCTTTTCTCCGTTGCGGTATTTCTGATAGGGGAGGTAGTATTCGACGTAGATCGCCCCGTCCAGGAACCGCTGGCCTTGCTCAAAGAAACGGTATCGCGCCCCGACCGCGCGCGCCTGGACGTATTTGAAATCGCCGTCTTTCGGTTTCTCAAAATCGGCATAGGCCGAAACGGTCCAGTGGTCCGTCAGTCCGTATTCGATCTCCAACGAATGGCGCTGGAGGCCTTCTTTGTCCAGGTCTTCTCCAAAGTAATGATAGGTCTGATCCGATTTGATAAAATAGTCCCACCAGTAGACCAGCTCCACCTCTCCCTCGCTTGGGGTTTTGTAGGGATAGACCTTGAAATCGCGCGCCTGCGCCGGGAGCGCGAGGCCCAGCAGTGCCGCGACGATGAACCATGCCGTTCCTCTCAACTTCGGATCTCTCCTTTCATGAATGGGTATGGGTTAATGATCGGTCTCAATCAGAATCATTCCGTCCATTCCATGGTGACTGGGGATGCGGCACTGAAAATCAAACGGCCCGGGCGGCGGAGAAAGGAGCTTGATCCTGACCGTCGTGCCGGCCGCAATATCCACGATCTCGATTCCCTGACCGCGAACGACGTTCTCTCCGATCGCCACCTCGATCATTTGGCTCTTAAAAAGCGCCGACCGGAATTGATGCGGCTCATGCCCCTCATTGACGATGACCAGCTCCAGCGGGCGATGCGCTTTCACCCGAATCCGATTAGGGGTAAAACTGTACTCGTCCGCCTTGATCTCGACCGTCTGCCAGGTTTCCTGGGCAGGATTTTCAGTAACCAGGGCCCAACCAAGAACCAGCACGACGGCAATCGTTCGTTTGTGATATCGCTTCATATTCCCATCGGGCAGAGAAACGTGGCGCTCTACATTGGCAAAGTTCATGCGCTTTGTCAATCTGCGCAACCAAACGCCCGCAGCCCACGTTGGCCAATGCGGTTGCGTGTGTTCAATAAAAAATAAAAGGTTGTTATCGGATCAGAAGGCGTGCGGCCATTCCTTCTTTAAAATGATCCTTCGGCGAGCGAGCACGGCAGGCGATCAGGAACTCCCCGGGCGACTCCGGTGTGAAGCGAAGCACGGCCTGGGCGCCGGGAGGAATTTCAAGCTCGGCCACTCCAAGAGTCTCGGTCACAATCCCGTGGACCACCACAGCCACACTCAGAGTCTGCAAGACCTCGGTAATGAACTCATGCATTACCTTTCCGTCATTGATAAGGGTGAGTTCAACTTCTTCACCCGCCTTCAGCGCGATCTGGGCCGGTTCAAAGCGGTACTCATGCATAACCATCGTGATCTTTTTGGGGTTGTCGCTTGCAATTTGTTCATCCGCCAAAGCTTCGAGAGAGCTGACCGTCAGTAGACAAAATACAAAAATCACTCGGATGAGCTTCATTTTCTTTCTCCTTTAAACCACATCTCGTATAATGGCACCCCGATCATGAGAAGTGCGCTTGTCTCCATGCCGATCCAGCTCGTCATCTGTAGGTAGGCAAAACCTGAGGCGATATACTTGATCAGCCAGGGGCTTGCCAGGTCGGTCAGCGTGCTTCCGAAGGCCAGCAGGACGACGGCGGTCTTCATCGGTCTTTTGATGGAGGTGGCAACGAACAGGTGGGCCAGGACCAGCAGAATCAGTCCCTCAGTAAAGGCATGGAAATGCGCTTCCTCCAGCATCTGACCGACGGCTCGGGGGAAGGCCTCTTCATCGAGGTCCGAGCCGCGATAGTGGGACACGATCGAGTCGTAATCCGGTCCGACGCGCAGCAACCCCAACAATGCAATCGTAAAATAGCCGATGAACGCGAAGATCAGGAAGCCGGTGTAGACCACCTTCACTTCCGGGGAGCTGTTCGCGATCCGGAATTCTTTTTTACTGAAGTCTTTCATGAATCATTCTCCTCGCTGATACCATAGACCACCTGGGTCAGGGCCAGGGCTTTTTTTACGGCATAGGCCGTGGACCGGGATGAGAGGGTCGCACCGCTGATGCCGTCAATGTCCCGGCCCAGTTTGAGAGGGGCCTCGACCGTTTTTCCGATGAACTGCTTCATGAACCGTTTGGAGCGAATTTCGGAACCCTGCGATTCGCGGTAGACCAGAACTTCCAACCCGATAATTCGGGCCTGGGGGCTGATACCGATCATGAACGTGATCGGCCGTTCTTTGCCGATGACATTTAAAACAACCGCGTGCCCGATCGTAACGGCCGGGTCGGAACCGGTTCCCCGGTAGAAGGTGTAGGCTGTTTCCTTAATCTGTTTTCCGAGAAGCTCACTGATCCAGGCCTTCTGCTCATTTGTCAGCGTGACGGTCTCCCGGATGAATTCCCGACCTTCCGGCAGGATCTGTCGGAGAGCTTCTTCGGCCGTCATGTAAACCGCCCCTCCGGCCGGGAAAGGCTTTAAGACCAAGAGCCCCAGCGCCGCGAGCATTCCGGCCAGGAACCGCCGCCGGCCAAAACCGCTTTGACTCGCTTCGCTCCATCCCGGAGTGATTTGGATGGAAATATCGCCCCGATGTTCTTCCGCAAAACAGGCCTCCACGCCCGACTCCGACTGCAGGAACCCCAGACCCTCTTCGACGCCCATGACACAAGCGGCCGTCGAGAGGATATCGGCCTGGGTGGCCGTCGCCGCGATCACGGTGACCGAGGCAGGCCCGGCGGCGGGGTAGCCCGTACGAGGATCACAGATGTGACCATGCTGTTTCCCATTGTAAACGAAAAATTGCTCATACGCCCCGGAGGTTGAGACGGCTTGGTCGCAAATTTGCACGGTCTCTATCAAACGGTCCGGCCGGCGCGGATCCCGGATGGCGATCCTCCAGCCCGCTTGCCCCATCGGCGCGCCTAAGCCATAGCCGCTGCTCCCGCAACTGACCCAGCCCCGCTCAATGCCATGCAATTTTAAGACGGCAACGGCTCGATCCACCGCGTAGCCCTTGCCCATCGCTCCCAAATCCAGTTCGATCCCGTGCCGACCGATCGTCAATCGAGAACCTTCTTCATCCACGAGCAGATGACGGTAACCAACGCGTCCAAGCGCCGCTCCGATCTCCTCCGCGTTCGGAGGAGCCGAGCGCGGTCCATCCGGTCCGAAGCCCCAAAGACGGCTGAGCGCGCCGGCCGTCGGATCGAAGGCCCCTCCGGTCCGTTCGGCATAGCGCAACGCCTTTGCAATGACCCGGCCGACCTCAGGATCGACCGGCATTTCGCGCGGGCCGATGCCATGGTTGATCCGGGATATCTCACTATCCCCCCGGAAGCGGCTTAAAAGCGACTCGATCCGATTGATTTCATGAAGGGCCGCATCGATCGCCCGACGGACGCGAGCGGGAGGCCCGTGGGCGATTATCTCCCACGGACCTCCCATGTGAAAGCCCGTTCGTCGAACGGCCGGCTCAGAACATGTAAGCGATGCCGACATTCAACCGATCTTCCTTGTTGTCCGCTTTGTCTTTCCACCGTTCCTGGTCGACCTTGATCGCGATATCCGGATCCGGGAAATAGGCGAGGCCGTAGGTGATCACCGTCCGGTCATTCTTCTCATTCGCCGTCAATCCGGATGGCACCTCGTCCTGCGTGTTGAACCGCTCCCATCGCCCGAACAGGACCAGGTCTTGCTCCGTTCCTTTAAGAAGCAACGGCAGAAGATGGAAGGCCGCTTCGACATTGGTTCCGACCATCTTCTCACCGATAACATCTGCGAGAGCCGCTGAAAGCTCATCTGCCCCGTCAATATTCACGGCCGCATGCATCCCGCGCAGCTCCAGTCCTCCAAATTTCGCTGAGAAATCAGCCTCAAGAATCGAGACATCCGCCTCGGGTGTGGTCTCAAGCTGATTCGCGCCGCCCTGATAATACGACGCGCCGAGTTGAACACCGGGCAGCCCCACATATTCCAGCCGTCCCACGACGGCCATCTTCTCCGCGACCTTTTCATCGGTCAGCGCGACACGTCCATCGCGGATTCCCTTCGCGCCTGAAAATCCTTCGGCGTCCAAACCGGTGACGTAATACAGGCGGTAGCGTAGGCCGACCGGTAAACTTCCCGCGATCCCGACGCCGCCCTCCTGCCAGGTGGTCGGGATGATGTAGGCCTGAACGTACGGCCGCTCGACGCTGTAGAACAACGTGGGCTCATGAAACTCGTTCAGATTACCGACCGGCATCAGCAGGTTTCCGGCCCGGACCTGGAGCCCTTCAAGGAGACCAAACTCCAGATAGGCAAACTCCAGCTCCAGCTCGGTCGCGGCATGCTCGAAGTCAATCTCGGCATGAAGCCGCATCCGGTCATTGAACGCCACGCTCCATCCCAGGACCATCCGGTGAAAATCCATCTCGGCCGGGGCATCCGGATCCGGCACCTTGGAACCCGTCCCGGGATTGTTGTAATGCATCTCTCCATAACCGTGGAAGTTAATATCAATGCCCTCTCCGGCAGCCGTGGAAGTTGATATCGAGCCCTCTCCGGATTCGGCAACCGCCATTCCGGCGAAACCAAGCGCCAAGCCAATGACGAGCAATAAAACGATCGATCTGTGTTTCATCGAAAACCTCCTTATGAGCCCCTATTCGGGGCGGTTAGGGCTCTGGATTCTCGATCGATCTCGGGCCGCACGTCTAGGACGAAGAAAATGTCAGACGGTATGGTTTTTTCTCTCCAACATGAAAAAGCCCAAGTCGTTTGATGTGATATCGAACTTGGGCTCGGGGTTTATAACCGCTGGCCGCTTCTGAAACTTACAGTCGAACCGTGACCGTTCGCGACCCCCCTCTGAAATCAGACAATGGGATCAGGGCCAGGCGCTTACAGCGTCGGCATTTGAGCTCGATCGCGGACCCCACCAGCTTGGCCACGAGACTGCCGCATTCGCACCGGACTTCATGCGTGTTCGGTTGATCCGTGGCCGCTTTATGTTTCTCGTTCGATTCCATCTGCGGGCTCACTGCGCCAGGTCGTGGTGTTGTCGCCGCAACCAGAGGATCGTGACCGGGAAATAAAGGAGGTAGACGATCGCCTGGATCAGCGAGGGGTTGGAGCGATACCCGAAGATACCTGCTACCAGTGAGCCGATGAACGACCGCTCGCTTAAAAGCCAGGAGGTGTTCCAGATCGGTTCGATCAACGGCGGAACGAGCCCGACCGTGACCAGTTTTCCAATCCCGGAGGAAAGCATCCCGGCCGCCATGAAGATCAGAATGATCCCGCTGACTTTGAAAAACGGCCGCAAATCCAGATGGCCGAACCCTTTGAAGAAGAGCCAGGTCATTAAAATGCCGAGGCCGATGCCCAGCAGCCCGCCCGTCACCGGCGGCGCCATGGACTCAAACGCTCCGCCCTGAAGAAATAATCCCCAGAGAAACAGCACCGTCTCGACGCCCTCTCGAAACACGCCCACAAAGGCCAGCGTGGCCAGGGCCCACAGCTGGTTCTTGCTGATTGCGAGCTCCGCCTGATTCTGGAGTTCACCTTTGATCTCTCGGGCATTGTGATGCATCCAGACCACCATATACGTTAAAACAGCCGTGGCTAGGAATAGGATGGCCGCTTCAAAAATGTCCTGTCCGATATCCATAAAAAAGACGGCCAAATAGTTTGAGAAACCGGCAAAGACCAAACTGGCCACCACCGCCCAGAAGGTCCCCCAATACACAAAATGGAACTGTTTGGACTGCCCAATCTTGCTCAGATAGGTCAGAAGGATGCCCACAATGAGGGCCGCCTCGATTGTTTCTCTCCAGGTGATAATGAATGTTCCCAACATCCCGTCTTCTCCTATTCTGCGATGACCGTTCCCTTGGCCGTGTCCGGATGAAATTCCCCGAAGAAATCATAACGTCCCGGCTTCAGAGGCGGGAGGAAGATCGTCGCGGACTGTCCCCCACGAATGATTTTTTCCCGATTGAGACTGAAGCTTTCGAATTCTTCGGCTGTTTGATCCTCATTGCGGATGATTAATTTAAGTTTTGTGTTTGCCTTGACCCTGACCTCCGAAGGCGTGAACCGATGATCCTTGATCACGATGCGAATCTCCTCCTCCGCGGAGGCCGTTCCGAGGGCGAACGCCAGGACCCCAAGCGCGAGGCCGGCTTGAAACCACTTTTTTCTTTTTATCATTTTCTCTTGATATCCTTTTGCCAGTCCCGGCAGTTTTTCCAGTCAATGCAATGTCCAAAGAGTTCCAGGCGGTGATTGCTCAGTGTAAAGCCGTGCCGGGCGGCCATTTCTTCCTGAAGCCGTTCGATGGCAGGGGATTCAAACTCGATGATCTTCTCGCATTTATTGCAGATCAGGTGATCGTGATGTTTTTTGTGAAGCACGTTGTCATAAATCGTCCGGTTATCATCAAAATGCCGTTGCTGGCCGATGCCGATTTTACACAGGAGGTTCAAGGTTCGGTAAATCGTGGCCAGACCCATTTGTGGACGTTTCTTTTTTGAAATGACTCGATACAGCTCTTCGGCCGTAATATGATCCACCTTGAGGAAGGCCTCCAGGATCGCTTCCCGTTGCTGGGTCAGTTTCAGGCGGTTCTGGGTGAGCAAGTTCTTGAGCAGGGCCACTTCTTTGTTCAACGAGGATCCTTTATGCATGGCTCATCCGCCCGGTTTGGGACGCGAACACGTCAAGTTGATATTGATTCTGATTCTCAAAATACACGATTGCCGGATGCCTTGTCAAGTGGTTTCTAAAAAAAAGAGAGAGAGGGGGGGTCGGCCCGTCCGGTCCATCCTAATGCAGCCGTCGAACGGGACGTCAAGAAAAGCGGCCAATCGTCCTAATTTTGTCTGTAATCCAAAATGGATTGACAACCCCGAAAAAGTGTCTTGACAGATGGGGAGCATTACAGTACTAATAGAATACCACTTTATTCTTTTGCTATTTTGTGCTGGAACAATTGCTTCATGTAAACAAGAAAATGTTATTTAGCCAAACGCAAAAGATCACACAAGCAAACGTCGTGAAAACATCTCATAAAATCATCATAGGCGATTCAAGAAATATGAGAGAGATTCTTGATGAATCTATTCACCTCGTCATAACCTCCCCGCCTTATTGGCAGCTTAAAGATTATGGACACGGAGACCAAATCGGGTTCAACGATACTTATGAAGACTACATCAACAATTTAAGCCTCGTATGGAAAGAGTGTTATAGGGCATTGCGCCCTGGTTGCCGCCTCTGTATTAATATCGGTGATCAGTTCGCCCGCTCTGTTTACTACGGCCGGTATAAAGTTATTCCCATTCGAACTGAGATAACTAAATTCTGTGAGACGATCGGGTTCGATTACATGGGTGCCATTATCTGGCAGAAAGTGACTACCATGAACACGACGGGTGGTGCTACGGTGATGGGCTCATTCCCTTATCCGAGGAACGGGATTGTTAAAATAGACTATGAGTTTATTCTCCTGTTTAAGAAGTTAGGTAGCGCTCCCAAGGTTTCGCCGGAGATTAGAGAACAGTCCAAGCTTACCACTGAAGAGTGGAACGAGTACTTTTATGGTCACTGGAATTTCTCTGGCAAGAAGCAGGATCACCACCTTGCCGTCTTTCCCGAAGAATTGCCAAAACGGCTTATAAAGATGTTCTCCTTTGTCGGTGATACTGTCTTGGATCCATTCTTAGGCAGCGGAACGACGTCGTTGGCCGCAAAAAACCTTGGGCGAAATTCAATCGGCTATGAAATTAACCGCGAGTACTTTCCTGTTATCGAGAATAAACTGAAAATACATGAATCCACGCTATTTCCCAAGTCAACGCATTTCGAAGTAATAAAGCAAGCTGGTCCCAATCCCGATTTCAAGGAGGAAATTTCAAAGCTGCCGTATGTTTTTAAAGACCCTGTGAAGTTCGATAAGAAGGTGGACCCGAGGAAGCTCAGATTCGGATCGAAGATTGATGGGAAAGAGAGTGCTGATGCGAACCTCTATTCGGTTAAAACAGTGGAGTCGCCGGACAGGATAGAGCTGGACACGGGGCTCAGGGTGCACCTTATTGGAGTCAAGCCGATTGAGAAGAAAAAACAGGAAGCAATTGCCTTTATCCAGAATCTTACTAAAGGGCAAAAGGTCTTTCTAAAGTTCGATGAAACGAAGCATGACAAGGAGAACAACATTCTCGGATACCTTTTCCTAAAAAACAAGACCTTTGTTAATATGCATCTGATAAAAAGTGGTCTGGTTAAAGTGGACACCTCAATAGATTACCGGGCAAAATCAAAATTCCTCCAGTGTTACAACACCAAAAACGGCAGCGGAGCGTTGAGTGAAAATAAAACTCACCAATGAGGAAATTCGTGAACATCTCGGTTCTCCATCGCCAGAATTCCCAAAGTACACGACGCAGTTGCTAAACCTTGCCAATCAGAACGTCCAAGGAACACGGCCAAAGGTTGTGGGCCAGCTCAGCGACCTAATTCAAGAGTTTCCAGGTAAACGTTTGTCCGAGTGGGAGGACTGGTATCTAAAGCGCCATCCTGATGCGATTGCTGTTGCGACTCAAAAGATCGTTGAGATGCTCGATCATCTAAAGAAAGCGATGAATAAAATTGACCGTGAACTTGTTGAGCGGTGGGTAAAGGATTTGGTCATTGTCAAAACATTTGTGGGACTTCGTTTTCAGGAAGCGATCTTGAAGAAAATAGCACAAGCAAAAAACGTCCGCTACAGATTGGCGCGTCCAGATGAAGAATCGAGAGGCGTTGATGGCTTCATTGGTGAGCAACCCGTGTCTATAAAGCCTGATACGTATAAGTCTAAAGCAAGTCTTCGTGAGAAAATCGACGCAAAAATGGTCTTTTATTCCAAGACGAAGACTGGAATTTTGATTGAGTTTGAAGATATTTAGCGTACATTTGTCTTGACAAATTATCATCCCTGGCCTAGTATCAGCCCATGCTTCAATCAACAAAAACCTCGTCTTTTCCAACGATTCAAGAGATATGGGAACAATACCGTCCGGACCTTCTGAAGGTCGAAGCGCAGATTCAAAAGAACCTGGCCTCGGAAGTGCCGTTGATCAATCAGGCGGCCCAATATATCCTCAACAGCGGCGGCAAGCGTATCCGCCCGCTCTTGATGATCCTGTCCTCAAAACTCTGTCCCGCCCCGGGCGAAGATCACATTCTTTTGGCCGCCGTCATCGAGTTTGTTCACACCGCCACGCTGTTGCACGATGATGTGATTGATGAAGGCAACCTGCGTCGAGGAAAGAAAACAGTACGGATATTGTGGGGCGACCATGCCAGCATCCTGGTCGGCGACTACCTCTATGCCACGGCCGGCGATCTCGGCCTGAGTCTCAACAGCCAGGAGGTTAATCTTGTTTTGCAGAAGGCGTGTTGTCAAATGATCGAGGGAGAAATGGTCCAGCATGCCCACAACAGCGACCTTGGGATACAGGAATCGGACTATCTGCGAATCATTCAGCAGAAAACAGCCAGCCTGATTGCGGTGTCCTGTCAGTTGGGAGGGATTGTGAGCGGCGGATCGCCCGAGCAGAAGGAATCCCTCTTTCAATTCGGAAGGAACCTTGGAATTGCCTTTCAGGTGGCCGATGACACGTTGGATTATATCGCCCAGAAACAACGGTTGGGCAAAACACTCGGGGCGGATCTGAGAGAGGGCAAAGTGACGCTTCCCTTGATTCATTTATTGCAAAACTGTTCTCAAGAAGAGAAGAAAGGGGTCGCCCGCACCTTCGGGTTGAACGACCCCTCGGAGAAAGAGTTTGGTCAGGTTCTGGATTTGATGCACCGGCATGGTTCCATCGAGTATGCCTTCTCCGTGGCCCGATCGTACATTGAGAAGGCCATGGGTTTCCTTGCCCCGTTCGAACCTTCTGTCCACAAAACGGCGCTTCAGATCGTTGCCGATTATGTGGTTTCACGCGATCACTGATCCTTCGAACTGTTTCCATGGTTTCGCCTAAATCCCACCCGCCGGTAGAACTGGCTAGGCCAACCGTTCGTGAGTATCTGGATACCCGTACCGTAGCATAAGGAGTTCTATGGCTATTCTGCATCCGTTCCAGGGCATGCGTTACAACCCCAACAAGATTAAGGATCTGC
>CAKKOZ010000015.1 GCA_919901335.1 Nitrospiria bacterium
GCTGGCACGGCGGATGGGCACGAGGCGATTCTACAGACAAGCGAAAGCCCCGGCGAAACATCTGCCATTTTCGCCGGGGCTTATCAGCGAATGGAGACGCTGACGGGGGGAGTCTAGCCGATCTGTTCCTCTTCCGTGATGTACTCCCATTCGTCGTTGTAGAGCCAAAACGTGCTGAAGGTGTCGCCGAACTTGACGGCGGTGAGGAAAGTATTCTGGCTGCTGTTCTCGACGACGGTGCCGGTATGCCCGATGTAGGAGCGCATGAGAGGACTGGCGACGTGCGTGAGTTTGACGAGGCGAACGAGGGCGCCGACGTTAGGCATCAGGTCGGCTTCTTTGCGAACGGGCCAGGCTCGTACCCGCGTTGTTTGAGGCCGGCGACGGCTTGATCGAAGGCTTTCAGGGAAATTTCCACGGCATCCGTGGCGGTCCATTGTGTAGTGTTCTCGGCGGATCGGACGTGTTTGACCTCGATCTCGAGGCCGACGGCATCACGGCTGATGGCGATCTTGACATCGACGCCGCCGGGGAACGGGTCGGTTGCGACGCGAGTTGATTCAGTCACTGGTTCTCTCCTTTGTTCTCAGAACGGCACTTGACAGTTGGGCTCCCACCGGCATTTCGAGCAGCTGTAATCCAGACCATCCTGATCAAGCGCCCTGAACGCGGCCCACTCTACGCCCCCACATTCCGGGCACGGGTAGTCAGGCTCGGGGTTGGCGCCGTCACCCTGGCCGGTTCGAGGCGAGCGGCGGACCGCTTCTTCAAGTAAGCGGAAGGCGCGAGACTTGTACTCAGCCGAGTCCATTCGACTGACTGCCTCGGCCCAATGCGCCATCCAGGCTTCGAGCGCGATGGCGCCGGTGGACTCGATCTCAGCAAAGAGCGCTGTATCCGGATCGAGATCGATGCCGCCGGCCTTGATCCTATTCAGTTGCCAAACACAATCGAGATGCTCGCGGTGAACCTCGACGAACCGATCGATCCATTCGTCAGGAACGGGCACGTTCTTGTCCAGCGCATCGACCATTGCAAAGCCCCGTTGAATCGACTCTTCACATTCAGCGATCTGAACGCGAAGTTCCTGGGCCTTCGACCCGCCAACGGGCGCCTGGGCCGCGACACGTTCCTTGAAGCGATTCACGCCCTCGATATGAGCCGCGACCTGTTGCGGCGACGGCTTGAAGAGATCGATTCGGTACGGCTGCTCAGCACCGACTCTCGCCATAATTGCCCCCTTGACGTGATGCACGCAACGATATACAGTCCGGCACACCATCGTCAAGGAGCAATTATGGAACTCGGGATATCCGTGGAAGAAGCGGCGAAGCGGCTCGGGGTATCCGAGCGTCTGTTGTGGTCAATGGTGGCGGATGGCGAGATTGCCACATACCGGCTCCGGAATCGACGGCTGGTGCCGTTGACGGAATTGCAGCGGATCGTGGAGTCGGCCAAGGAGGAGGCGCGGATGGGGTAGGTGGAGCGCCGATCGCGCTCGCGGCGCTGTTACGCAAAAAGAAAGAGGAAATGCACGTGGGGCAGGTTCAATACAGCGAGAAGCTTATCCGGAAGGCCGGGGTCTACCCATTCAAGATCACTTCCATTGAAGACGCGGAGGGGGAATACGGCCCGCAGTTCAAGTTCGTGTTCAAGATCACGAGCGGGCGACTGGCCGGGGAAGAGATTTTCGGGTGGGCGTCACAGAATCTCAGTCCGAAGTCGAAGCTGATGGCGTGGACGAAAGGACTTCTTCCTGGCGTCGTCATCGGGCCGAAATTCATTCTGGACACAGACGATCTCATTGACCGGGAGGGACGGCTAGTCTTGTCGGTCAAGCCGTCGAAGACGACCGGCGAGGACGGCAACGTGATCGACGCGATTCTGCCTCTGGAAGACGAGGAGGAGGAGGAAGCCGAGGAAGTCATCCGGCCGCCACGGCGCGCGGCCAAGCCTTTCTGAAGCGTCAGCCGGCCGGTTCCGTGATTGGACCGGCCGGTCCCCATGTTCTGTCAAGTGACTCAGGGACACCGATGTCAAGGGGCAAACGCGCTTGACGCGGTATCAGTTCGAGTCTATAAAGGACGTTGCGGTTCAGAAGTGGAGGCATCGGTTTGAGCGACACATTAGCGATCGGGATGAAGCAAGTCGCGGCCCGGATCGGGGTTTCCGAGATGACGGTGAAGCGTCTGGTGCGATCGGGTCATTTGCGGAGTTTTCAGATTGGTGATCGGCGTCTGATCGAGATCGAAGAAGTGAAAAGGTTCATTCGTTCTCGAGTAACTCCGCCGGCCGAATAATGGCGCTGGTCCGCGTAACATCGGCGCAGCCATGCCCGATTTGTGCTCGGAAGCGGTACTGCTCGATCTCGGCTGATGGGGCGTTCGTTGTGTGTACGAAGGTCGAATCAGATCGGCCGACGAAAGATGGAGTGGGGTGGACCCACATGCTCCGTGAACCGATGCACATGAATGGTCGGGTGAAGGCGAAGCCGATGACCTTGATCCATTCTTCCGGAGGAGCCCCAGACATCCGGCATGAGATTCGAGGTGTTGACGGCATCCTAGTTGCCATTCATTGTCGAAAGTACCTTCCGGACAAAAAGAAGCGGATGTGGTGGGAACTCCCTGACGGGAACCGAAACCTAGCGGGGCTGCCGATCGCTTCCATGCCTTTGTACGGCTCGCACGAGCTGGTGCCAGAAGGCTCATCCGTGGTCATCTGTGAAGGCGAAATGGCGACGGACGCCCTTCTATCCCTTGGAGTGGCGGCATTCGGCACGGTATGTGGCGCGAAGGCAACGCCGAGCACGGAAGTGCTTCGATGTCTCGTTGGACGATCGGCGATCCTGTGGCCGGACAACGATGAAGATGGCCCGCCACATATGGCGCGAATCGGGGCGAAGCTCGTGGCGCTCGGCGTGCCGGTGTGGACAGTCAACTGGCCGGATGCTCCCCTGAAAGGTGACGCGGCTGACTTCGTGGAAGCCGGACTCGGCCGAGATGAACTGCAAGCGCTGATCGACGCGGCAATACCGACCAAGATGCCCGAGAAGGCCGGCATCTCAACCGAACCGGGGGTCATGCTCGATCGACTGAGCGATGTGCCACCAGAAACAGTCCAATGGCTCTGGCCGGGGCACGTCCCTCTCGGCAAGATCACGGTGCTAGACGGCGACCCAGGTCTTGGGAAATCGGCATTATGTCTCGACATCGCGGCGCGGGTATCGCGTGGATCGGTGATGCCAGATGGTTCGATCGGTGATGTGTCGGGGCCTGGTGGCGTCCTGCTCCTGACGGTCGAAGATGGCATCGCCGATACGGTGGTGCCGCGACTGATCGCGGCAGACGCGGATATGACCCGCATCTTTGCACTGGGGACCATTCCGGGGCCAGACGACAAGCCGACGATGCCCGCCATTCCCCGAGATCTAGCCATCATCGAACGGATCATCGGTCAGTACGACATCAGACTCATGATCATCGACCCGTTCATCGCCTTCCTCGGAGATTCGTCCGAGACGAACACATGGAAAGATCAGGACGTGCGTCGAGCCCTCGGCCCTTTCGCAGCCATGCTCGAACGTACCCACATCGGATCGCTCTCCGTCCGCCACCTGAATAAATCCGGCAATTCCAACGCTTTGTACGCCGGCGGAGGGTCCATCGGAATCATCGGCGCCGCCCGAGCCGGCCTCATCGTTAAGAAAGACCCCGATGATGAAACCGGCAAGACCCGCATCGTGGCCCCATCAAAGATGAACCTCGCCATTGAGCCCAAAGCTATCGCCTACCACCTGGAAAGTTCCGGAGACTCGGTTCGCGTTGTCTGGGACGGCACCACCGAACATTCCACCGCTGACCTCATGGACTCCCCAGGTACTGCCGAGGAACGCGGAGCCATGAAGGACGCCGTGGACTTCCTCCGCGCCACCCTCTACGGAGAACCAATCACCACCGATGACCTCAAACGCCAGGCATCCTTGGCCGGGATCGCCTGGCGCACCATAGAACGCGCCCGCACTCGTCTCCACGTCCAGACAGGGAAACTCCACGGACCGAAAGGCCCCTGGTTTGTCTGGCTCCCCGACCTCCGAAAATGACCCTCGCGCGTGCCTTTGGCGAAGTGGCGTGGAAGGGCGGTGTTGTGGTAGCCTCTCATCACAAAGGAGAAAAAACGATGCCGGTAAATCTAACTGTCTATGACCTGGACGTCTACGAGGTCGAGAAGAAACGACCTGCGAACGGCGAAGCAATCGCATTCGTGCGCAGCCAACTCGACGGCACAACTCTTTTCAGCAATGAACTGAACCGGCGTGGTCGTCTTGCTGGTATCTCGCCGCGCTCCATAGAACGCGCCCGCCAAAAACTCGGCACCATTTCCGAACGACTCCATGGTCCAACCGGACAGTGGTCGGTCCGACTCCCTATCGTCAAACTGCGTGCTCCCCAAGGAAAATGATCTCCACACGCGCGCGCGCACGTAATCCCCGCCAAACCTTGGCGGTCTGTACATTTTGAGATCAAACCCTTGGCGGTCTGTCTGGCGGTCTGTCTGGCGGTCTGTCTGGCGGTGTGCTTTTCTACCAATTCCTACAGACCGCCAATTATTCCTACAGACCGCCACGTTTCAGTACACACCGCCAACACACCGCCAAACACACCGCCATCCATTTCAATCTCAAAACTACTACTTACACACACACCGCCAAGATGAGCGATCGCGCGCGCGAGATGAGAACACGGGACGCCGATCCGAAATGCCGAGAATCGATCTCGTACGCCCATAGAATGCCTACGAAAAGGGTTTCGGGAAAAATTCGCCACCGGGGATGCACGAATATGG
>CAKKOZ010000016.1 GCA_919901335.1 Nitrospiria bacterium
GCCGGCGCTCACGTTGAGGTGGATGATTCGAACGGCCATGCCAATTCCATCAAGGCGATGGATATGAAGATGGACAAGAAGAAGTAGTTTGTGGCCGTTTTTAAATGAGGCACGGTGCTTCGGCGCCGTGCCTCATTTTTTGTACGGTTGATCTTTACGGGATTTTCTTGTATGATCATTCCGTTTCCTCAACCTTTGGATTCTCATTCATGCCGCGTCTCACCTACAAAGCGGCCGGTGTCAATATCGAGGCCGGCGATGACTTTATCCGGATGATCAAGCCGTTGGTCCGTTCCACGTTCCGTCCCGAAGTGTTGACCGATATCGGCGGTTTCGGCGGACTGTTCGGGCTGGATGCCAAGAAGTATACAGAGCCGGTGCTGGTCTCCGGTACCGACGGCGTGGGAACAAAACTTAAAATCGCGATCCAGATGAACCAGCACGACACGATCGGGATTGATCTGGTGGCGATGTCGGTCAATGACGTGGTCGTGACGGGCGCCGAGCCGCTTTTCTTTTTGGACTATTTCGCGACCGGTAAACTGCAACCCCAGACGTCGGTCGAGGTTCTTCGGGGAATCGTCAAGGGCTGCCGGCTGGCCGGATGCGCCTTGCTGGGCGGAGAGACGGCCGAGATGCCCTCATTCTATCCGGAGGGGGTTTACGACCTGGCCGGATTTGCGGTGGGCGTAGTCGAGAAGAACCGCATCATTGACGGCAGCCGGATCAAGGCCGATGACGTCCTGATCGGCTTCGCCTCCAGCGGGCTGCACAGCAACGGATATTCGCTGGCCCGGAAAATCGCTTTTGAGGTGGCGGGCCATAACGTCACGGATCAGATCCAGGGCTGGAGCCATTCTTTGGGCGAAGAGCTTTTAACCCCGACCCGGATTTATGTCAAATCCATCCTGCAACTGATCCGCGAAGTGGAGGTCAGGGGACTGGCGCATATCACCGGCGGAGGAATCACCGGAAATCTTCCGCGGATTCTTCCGGAGGGCTGCCAGGCGAAAATCAAGCGGGGGAGCTGGCCGGCTCCTCCGATTTTCGGATGGCTCGAAAAACAGGGCCGGATCGCCGTTGAAGAGATGTATCACGTCTTTAATATGGGAATCGGGATGGTGGCCGCAATCGATCCCGGTCAGGCGGAACGGGCGATCGAAAAATTAAAACGTCTGGGTGAGCCCGCGTTCGTGATCGGCAAGATTGTAAGGGGCGATAAGAAGGTGGTTTATGAATAAACCCAAGCTGCGGCTGGGCGTGCTGGCCTCCGGCCGGGGTTCGAACCTTGAGGCGATCATTCAGGCCTGCTCGTCCGTCAAGATTCACGCGGGCGTTGAGGTCGTAATCAGCGATCGCCCCCAGTCCCAGGCGCTTGAACATGCGCGCCGGAATCAGATCCCGGCCATTCATCTGGATCCCAGGGCGTATTCCGGCCGCGAGGAATACGACGAGGCCGCCGTCCGTCTCCTGCGCGAGCACCGTGTGGATCTGGTCGTGCTGGCGGGTTACATGCGGTTGATCACATCCCGGTTGATCGGGCCGTATAAGAATCGGATCATCAACATTCATCCCAGTCTTCTGCCTTCATTCCCGGGGCTCCATGCCCATCGCCAAGCGCTGGAGTGGGGGGTCCGCATTTCCGGCTGCACGGTCCATTTCGTGGATGAGACGATGGACCAGGGTTCGATCATCATTCAGGCGGCTGTGCCGGTTCTGGACGGCGATACGGAAGAGACGCTCGATGCCCGCGTGTTGGAACAGGAGCATCGGATTCTCCCGCAGGCCATTCAGTATCTTGCGGAGGATCGCCTCGAAATTTCAGGCCGGCGGGTAGTTTTAAAATCGCCGAAACCGATGGCAGGGGTGAACGTCATATCGCCCCTGATTGAAATCGGTCTCTGAAGGGGCGGCTTGAAACAGTGCTGACATTCGGTTTGATGCATCATGTGGGGCTGTAGCTCAGTTGGGAGAGCGTCGCGTTCGCAATGCGAAGGCCGCCGGTTCGATCCCGGCCAGCTCCACCATTTACCCTTCACCCCATTTGAGCTTCCGCCGAAGCACTTCGTAATAGTTCCGTTGCGGCGACCGGATCAGCTTGATCTTGCTTCCGGCCGTCCGGATCTCGACCACATCCTCGTGCCGGAGGGAGAACCCGACCTGTCCATCGAAGGTCACCATGGTTCCTTCCTCCCGGGTTTTTGATATGACCTCGACATGCACATCGTTCGGGATCACGATCGGCCGGTTGGTCAGGGTGTGCGGGCTGATGGGGGTGAGGACCATGGCCTCGACCGACGGATAGATGATCGGCCCCCCTGCGGACAGGGAGTAGGCCGTGGAACCGGTGGGTGTGGCCAGGATCAATCCGTCGCCCCGAAGCGCGGTGACGAACTGGCTGTTGATGAAAATCTCCAGCTTGATCATCCGGGCCAGGGTCCCCTTGCTGATGACGACATCGTTTAAGACAAGAGATTGAGCCACCCGCTCTCCCTGCCGGTGGACGGTGGCCTTCAGCATCAAACGGTCGTCCGTCACGAACTCGTCCTTGAAGATCGTCCCCAGGGCGCCGAACAACTCTTCAACGGTGACCTCGGTGAGGAACCCCAGACCGCCGAGATTCACGCCCAGGATCGGGACGTCCTTTCCTTCCACCAGACGCGCAACGCTCAAAAGCGTTCCATCGCCGCCCAGAACAATCAGCATCTCGACCAGCGATGGTACTTTGGACTTCTGGTAAGGGGAGGCCAGGCCGGCAATGGAGGCGGTGTCGGAATCCAGGATCGCCTCTTTTTCCTGCCGGACGAGCCAGGGGAGGAGCTCATCCAGTATCTTCTTCACGGCCTGCGAGTTCTGCGGTTTGGCGATGATTCCTATTTTTTTCATTCGATCTTTCCGTGGTATTCCGCTTCATTCGGATAAATGGCGCGATCGAGAACCATTTTAGACAGCTTCCGGCGGTTTGTCAACGCGGCTATTTCGGGCTTAAAAAAGAGCCATAAAAAATATTTGACAAGTGTTTTAATTTGTGTTAACAATACGTCCCTTACGTTTGTGAATCATGCCGATCCGATGGTGGTTCTTCCAGGAAGGGCCATTTCCGAGAAGAAGCGTCTCGCATTTATGGTCAAGGTTAAAGAGGTGATGGCCAAGAGTGTGTTTACCGTTTCAAAAAAACGAAAATCAAAGAGACAACGGTGGGTCTGGGGAACATTACCAATACTTATCCTCCTCGCTTCACCGGTGTTTGCGACCCATGAAATAGATCACCGATTCATCGTCCACGGCACGATTCGTGATGACCGTGGGAATCCGGTGGCGAATGCCAAGGTGATCGTAGTGGCCCCCCGGCTGGATGAAGGAATGACGGCCTTCGCCGATCGCAACGGCGATTTTGAAGCCCTTCTTCATCTCCATAATACCGATCTTGGGGATGAAATTATCGTAACGGCCCTGGATCAAAAGAAAACGATCCGGGCCGAGTTTGATCCAAACGACAAGGTCACGATTCGGAAGGCGCGTGTGGATTTCGGAGCGCCGACCGCGAAGAACGACGGAAAAGGTTTCCTGGAAAACGGCGCGGTCATGGGAACGGCCATGCTTGTAGGGGCGGTCGTTGTGTTTGCCCTCTATCGGCGTTATGGAAAACGCAAACATCCGGCGACACCGAAGGCGCGTGGCAAAGGGAGGTAGGATCTCACGTTGAGGGCGCGGAGGAACAAGCCACATAAAGATCGGTATAGGTTGTGACGCTTTCCCTCTCGATGAATAGTAAATGGGGGTGGAGGCGTTTTTTTATGAGTGCGATTGGGCCGCGGTTGTTCATGTCTGATAAAAACGGAGGGTCATGATGAAAAAGTCTGCTGCAGTTCTGGGAATGATGGGTCTGGTTGGTTTCATCACGGCATGCGGCGGGGGCGAAAGCCCGATCATGGCGCCTCCGCCCGTTCCGGCGGAATATGCCGACAAGCATATGCCGGCGGGATGGTGGACGGATCAAAAGATATTTGAAGAAGGCAGGGAGCTCTTCGAAGGCAAGAAGGATATTGACGTGAATTGTGCGAGCTGTCATGGGATGGACGGGAAACCCAAGAAACGGGGCGCCCGGGACTTTCGCGTCGCTGAACGAATGAAGCTCTATTCCGATAGCTACATGCTCTGGAGAGTTTCGGAAGGCGTTCCGAAAACCAAGATGAAGGCCTGGAAATCCAAGTTGTCGGAGGAAGACCGGTGGAAGGTGATTGCCTACATTCACAAGTTTTCGCACGGCGGCAATCCGGCGCCGCATGATGATTATGCCCCCTCTTCACCCAGCAGCGGTGGCGCAGGAGGTTAGATGATGAAATCAGTGGAGAAAGTCTGCTTCCAGAGTGATCGCCTCATCCTGCTGATGTCCGTTGCAGCGTGCGTGTTCATGATGGCTTCACCTGCGCTCGGGCAGACCACCGAGATCCTTCGGCCCCGCGAGTTTCCCTTCATGGGCAACCGGGTGGCGGTCTGGGTCGTTGCCCAGCTCCATATTCTGTTTGCCGCCTTTATTCTGGGCGCCCCGATCTTCGTGGTAATTTCGGAATGGCTCGGGATGAAGCACGGGGACCCGCGGTATGACCGTCTGGCAAAAGAAGTCACCAAGGTCACCGCGATCCTTTACAGCATGACCGCACTGACAGGGGGCTTCTTTGTCCTTGTCCTGGTGGCCGGCTATCCGCAGTTGACCGCGTGGCTCTTCAATCACTTCTTTCCGATCATGGCGATCGCCTATCCGCTCCTGTTCATCGCCGAGACCCTTGTCCTCTATTTGTATTGGTACTCCTGGGATGCGTTGCAGGGCGACAAAAAGGGAAGGCATCTGGCCATTGGGGTATTGCTGAATCTGATCGGCATCACCACTCTTTTTGTCATTGACGCACCCACCGCCTTTATGAATACCCCCGTGAGGGCGACTGAAGAGCTGGGAATGAGTCTTCGGGCCTATGTTGAAACAACCGCGACCTTCTGGGACAAGGTGAATAACTTTAGCTGGATGCCGATGAATTTTCACCGGCTGGTGGGCAATATCACCTTCGGGGGATTTATCGCCGGGCTGATCGCGGCCTATATGTACATGTTTTCTAAAACGGAGGAAGAGAAGGCCTACTACGATTGGATGGGGTTCGTGGGCAACTTTATAGGGATCGGGGCGCTTCTCTTTCTGCCGCTCATGGGATATGTTTACGGCTCCGAGTTCTATGACTACGATGCCTCAATCGGTCCTTACATGATGGCAGATCAGCTCTCGATGTTTTTTGAGATGCAGGGCGGGATGGTAAGCCTTATTTTCCTCGCGAGCGCCTACTATATCTGGCTTTCCTTGAAACGGATCGATATCCCTGACTATTCAACCAAGGTTTCGCGGAATATCATAGCAGGAATTTTATCCGCCTTTCTTCCCGGACTGGGCCAGTTTTATAACAGACAGTGGGCCGCAGGAGCGGGATTCCTGATCGGTCAGGCCGCGGTTCTGGGATCGGTCCTCTATGTGAGTTCCCTCCATCTTGAGGAGGGCCTGGGCCTGCTGCTTCTGCTCTTCCTGTTTCCGATCGGAATTCAGATCGCCGGCTCCGCCCATGCGGTTAAACACGCCCGGGAGGGTGAGCCGACTCGAAACCTTCTGACGCTCCCGGTTCGACTGTTTGCGCAAGTTCTTTTAGGACTGGAGGGGCTGGCCCTTCGACGGCGGGAAGCGGTGATTAAGGTGGCCTTTTTCATCCTCCTTTTAGGCAGTGCAATCTGGGTGACTCCCCATGCCTTTGTGGGCGCGGTTTCCGCATTGACGGATGAAACGGCCGAAAGCCTATCTCTGCCTGCCGAGTGGGACTTTCTGGCTTTGATGCCGGCCAAAAACACGGCGGCCTCTTTGATGGTTCTCACAATCTTACTGAGCTTTATCCTGTATACCCGGGCGATCCGCCGAGGGAGAATCCAGTGGGGTAAAATCGATTTCTCCTCCCAATTTGCATTGATATTTTTGGCCTTCAGCGCCATTTGGACGATGGGGCTGATGGGGGTGGTTCGATCTTCGTTAAGAAAGTATTTTCATGTCTATGATCTGGTTCCCGATCTCAGTCCGAATTCTTTTACACCGACCCTGGCCGATTCAAGCGTTCTGATCACGATTCTGACCGTTATTTTTTTCGGAATCGTGAGTCTGGCAATCTGGCTGGCCCTCGGGATGACCAAGAATAAGGTCAAAGGATAACGCCATGAATAAAGAAAAGACTTGGTGGCAGATCATTCGATTGAAGTTACTCGTATCAACTATAATGTCTGCATCGCTTTGGGTGGGGAGCGGTCAGTTGGGCTTCCCTCTAATTTTTCAGGCGATGTTTGCGGGTTATGTCTTCTTCGGTTTTATTGTCTTCGTGTTACTGGATGCGCCGCCCCTCAAGGCTTTCAGCGGCTGGAAGGCCGGAACGGCCATTCTTGGTTTCTATCTGGTCTGTTCGGCTCTCTACATAACGGCCGGAACATTTTTACCGCAGTTCAGTTCCGAGACCGAGATGGAGGGCATTGATAGAAAAACGGTCAAGTACCGGGAGGATCCGGCCGTCACCGAATCGCTCCGTCATAGGTCAAGAGAGCTGTCCGAAAAGGCCGACGAAATCCTGGCCCGACTTGAGCAGCTTAAGGCCTCGGGTGAAAAGCTGGATATCGAGTCGGTCGAGGTTGCCGGCTTTTCTCCGAAATTACCCCCCTCCAGGGATGTAAGCGGTTTGGACATCGTGGAGCGGGGCAAGCTTGTCTATAAAGATCACGAGTGCTATAACTGTCACAAAATCGGCGGCAAGGGAGGGAAAAAGCGGGGGCCTGAACTGGACAACATGGGTAATCTTGCCACGGCCGAGCAGCTCAAGAAAAAGATCTTCGAACCCACTGCATGGTATGCGGAGGGGTATGAGAAAAGGAAAAAAGACAAGATGCCGGATAAGTTTCCGGATGTCATGAGCGAAGAGGAACTTGAGGCGCTTGTGGCGTATCTTATGACGCTAAAGAACCCGGCTGTCAAGACTCCAAAGCCGGTGTTTCCATCCGGCTCCTAATAGGAATCTCCGGCAGATAAATCATGCAGCCAAAGATCAAGTCAAAAGTCCGGTGCACGGATCGGGAGGTCGGTGAGATCACCCGGGTGATCGTGGATCCGCTCTCGAAGGAGATCAGTCACATCGTCGTCAGGACCGGCGGGGGGGAACGGCTGATCGCCACGGATCAAAATGTGTCGGCCTGCACGGAGGAGGGAATCGAATTGAGTTTTCCCTCTGCAGCTCTGTCGCGGTTTGAGCCGTTTCGAAGGGAGGAATATGTCCAGGTGAAGGAGGTTGAGATCCCTCACCTTGAGCGCCATCTCGACGTGATTCCGGGTGAAGCGCTGGTTCCCATTCCGGATTTGGAGAAAAACATCGCGCGCCGGACCTTCCTGCAGCGATTCACCAATGTGATCGGTCTCGTTTTATCCCTTCCCCTCCTCTACCCGGCTTTCAAGTACATCATCCATCCGATGTACCGGCCTCTTGACAACACATGGATCAAGATGGGACGGGCAGAGCAATTCCGAGAACTGGACGTGCCACGACTGGTCAAGTTTCCAAAAACCGTGAAGGAAGGCTTTCTCGAAAGAGAATACGAAAAGTCCCATTGGGCGATGAAGGCCTCGCCGGAGATGCTGGAAAAGATCTACCAGGACCGGGAAACCGAATTTAAGGATCAGGATGGAAAGGTAATCTGGGAGAACAATAAGGAATCGGATATCGTGGTCTTCTCCGGAAAATGTCCGCACCTTGGTTGCGCATTTCGCTGGCGGAAACACAAGCGGTTTGGCCAGAGTTTCGTTTGCCCCTGCCACTTGAGTGTTTTTGATCCGGCCGGGATTCTTATGGACGGTCCTTCGCCCCGTCCTTTGGATATCCTCCCGGTTAAGCTGAGCGGCAAAGGAGATATTGAGATCATCGATGCCGAGTTTAAGGCGGGTAAAGAGGAAAGGATCCGAATCGTCTAAGATGCTCGACAAGATCTACAACTGGATTGATGAACGGATTGACCTGAAGACGCTGCAGGCGAAGCTGTTGAATGAGCCGATGGCGGGCGGCGCCCGCTTTGCGTATGTCTTTGGGTCCATTCTGCTTTTTATCTTTGCTCTCCAGGTGGTCACCGGCATCCTTTTAATGTTTTACTATGCACCCACCGCGGACCATGCCTGGGAGAGCACGAAATATATCATGGAAGAGGTGGAGTATGGCTGGTTTATTCTGAGTTATCATTTATGGGGCTCTTCGGCCATGGTGGTCATCCTAACCCTGCATATGTCCCAGGTCTACTTGTGGGGGGCGTATAAAAAACCGCGTGAGATGGTCTGGCTGGTCGGCCTTGTCCTTTTCACCATCGTCCTTGGTTTCGGATTTACCGGCTATTTACTTCCCTGGGACCAGCGCTCCTACTGGGCGACCACGGTCGGGGTTGAGATTGTTGATAAGGTGCCATTTATTGGTGATTTTCTGGGCCGTTTCCTGAGGGGCGGATCGGTTCCCGGGGCGCAGACGCTGAGCCGATTCTTCGTCATCCATGTCATTATCCTTCCGCTCGCCTTCATGGCGATCGCGGGACTGCATGTCTTTCTCTTTCGAAAAGCCGGCCCGGCAGGACCGTTCAAGGGCACCAACAAGGAACTCCGGAACAAGTTGGAGTATTTCTTTCCAGCCCAGGTCTATAAAGATATCGTGGTGATTGCACTCGTGTTTGTGGTCATCTGCGGTTTGGCCGTTTACTGGCCGCATGAGATTCTGGATCAGGCCAGTCCGGAGGCTTCGGATCTAGACCCCGAGCCGGAGTGGTACTTTCTTTTTCTGTTTCAGCTTTTGAGAGACCCGGCCCTATCGTTTCTCTTCTATGGAGAGTTTGGGGAGTTGTTGGGCGCCATTATAATTCCGGCGGTTTTTATGTTGCTGTTGGTTGCCTTGCCTTTTATCGATCGCAATCCGGAACGAAATCTCTTCAAACGTCCCATTGCGGTCTCGGCATGGGTCGTGGTCATGGTCTCTATCGTGGTCCTGACGATCCGAGCCTTTCAATTTAGGGAATAGCAGGGAGCCATGAGAGTGCCGAACGATCCAGGACTTTTTTTTACGGTCTTTTTAAGCATCTGCCTTGCCGTTATTCTGACGTCATGGTTGCTTTTGCCCGTATACCATAAAGAGTCGGAGGAAACGACAGAAGGTGAACCCGCCTCTGTGAAATTACTGGCGGCGCCCGATGAATTGATCCGGAAAGCCGAGAGCGTCATAATCAGGGCCGAGGCGGCGCTGAAACAATTAACGGCGGATCAGAAGGATACACAAAAGAAGCCGGCATTATCAAAACCGAAAGGCGGATCATGAAAGCCGTTAACGCCGAGTGCAAGGCGGGCGTGAAAGAACTACTTCGTCTCGTGAGATCAATCACCAAGAGGCAACTGTGACTGCCACGAGTTGGCTGAAAGCTCTGTGTCTTGCTCTCTTGGTCGTCATCGTGATCGACATCGGATTCATTGTTCGCGCGGACTCGTTATCGGCAGAGATGTGGTTCAAACTGGCAGCCATGACGGCTGCGGCCGGCTTGGTTCCCATCGGCTTTGTTATCTACCTCATGTGCGGTACCTGGAAAAATCGTTAAAGATGGGACAGGCTTGTGCTGTGCACACAACATTCATAATCAACAGAAAGGCTGTGATATGACCGACCTTGGCGCAATAGCAATCGGCATGGGACTGGCCGCACTCGGTTTTTTCGGGGCGGCCCTGGGCATCGGATGGATCTTTTCAACGATGATTGCGACGATAGGCCGACAACCGGAGGCAGAAGGTCGGATCGTCAAGTACATGTGGCTTGGGTTTGCCCTGGTGGAGGCCATAGCGCTTTACGGGCTGGTCATTGCGTTCATCATCATGGGGTTGCGTCCTGGTTGAGGGTCTCTCTAACGGCATCCAAAAAAGCGGCTGTTGGGTATATAGCCAGCCGGACGGAATAATAGAGTGAGGCGGTTATTTATGATGTCTCGGCCTTGGGAATCGGGTCTGCTTTTCGTCTTGGGTTTGGTCGGTGCCTTCTTCATGCTTGATCCCGGGTCGCTTGCGCTGGCCCAGTCGGCGGCGGGGAACTCAGTCGAATACCGCGACGTTCCCTACATCGGCAGTCGGAATCTCATCTGGCTCAGTGCACAGGTCCATCTCATTTGGGGCGGGTTTGTATTAGGGGTGCCGGTTTTTGCCTGGATCTGCGAAATCATCGGCGTCACGTCCAAGGATGAGAGGTACATCAAGCTGTCCAAGGAATTTACAAACCTGCTCACGGCCGCTTTTGAAATGACCGCTATGTTGGGGGCCATCTTTCTTTTTCTCCTCATGGCCCTCTATCCCAAACTGATCAATGTTTTAGTAAGCATCTTTTGGCCCACCCTTTATGTCTATGTGGGGCTGTTCGCCGTGACGACGACGACCCTCTATCTGTACTGGTCCGGCTTTGAGACCATGAAGAATCACAAGGGGCTCCATCTGTTCTTGGGCTTCTTGCTTAATTTCTTTGCGGTCGCCATCATGGTCGTCCCCAATTCCTGGGCCACTTTCCAGGCCAGCCCAGTGGTTCTCGCAGAGGGCATGGGTGCTGTGGAGAAGGCCTGGAGTGCGATGAACAATCCGACCTGGATACCGGTGAATGTCCATCGGTTCATCGCCAACATTGTCCTCGGCGGATTCATCTGCGGCGCGTATGCCGGGATACGGTACCTGGGGGCCAAGACCCAGGAGGAGCGCGAGCATTACGACTGGATGGGGTACATCGGAAATTTTGTCGGGATCTTTGGTCTCCTTCCGCTTCCCTTTGCCGGGTATTGGCTGATGCGGGAAATCTACATGTATAACCAGCAGATGGGGATCACCCTCATGGGAGGGTTCCTGGCCTGGCTCTTTATTCTTCAGGCGGTTCTGATCGGGGCACTTTTCTTGGGGGCCAACTATTACTTCTGGCTGGGTCTGGCCTACCGAACAGATGGCGGCGCGCGGTACAAGAAGGCCATCATGGGGATTCTCACGGTTCTTGTTATCTGTTTTGGGGTATGGCTGACGCCCCACAGCCTGGTGGCGACCATTCAGGAGGCCCGTGCGATGGGCGGAGCCCATCATCCCGTCCTGGGCGTCCTTGGAGTGATGTCGGCCAAGATGACCGTAGTGAACATTATGATCCTGTTCACTTTTATCAGCTTTATCATCTATTGGCGTGCGGGGAAGAAGGAGACGGTGGCGTGGGCGAAGGTGGCCAACATATTCATTGTCTTCCTTTTCGTTGTGGCCATCCTGGGCGTGATCATACTGGGGGTCTGGGGCTATTTTGTTCCGGCTATTGTCAGGATTAACAAGTTCTCCGTATGGCAGGTTTTGTTAGTGCTATTTGTCCTGGTCACGGTCACTCCGCTGGTTGGGGCCATGCTCCGGAGCGCAAAATTAACTTCCACGATGACTTGGGGCAAGATGCCGGTCAGGGCCCAGTATGCCCTTGTCGTCAATGCCGTGATAGTTGTCCTTACGATGTCATTGATGGGTTATGCACGCTCAGCCTCTCGTGTCCATTGGCATATCTATGGGGTATTGGAGGACACCTCCGCCCATGCTTTTGCTCCTGCCCTGGGCCACGCCGGCGCATTTATGTCGCTATCCACCTTTCTGGTGTGCGGGCTTGCGGTCTTCCTCTTTTGGGTGATGCACCGTACTGTGCGTTACTCTGCCTTTTCCACACAGTACTTCTTTATAGCGCCCTTTGTCTTGTGGGTTGTCTCCCTTCCCGAAAAGGGGATGGATCGGCTCCAATCTTTAAATTGGCGTGGGAAAGCCGTCTTGGCCGACACTCTTTCCGCTCAGCAGCTTTCAAAGCAACCCAATCGTTTTCTAAGGGCCGTGGCGATTGCGTGTGGATTCCTCATCGTATTCACCTTTCTCTCTTATCAAGTTCCACAACAGATTTCTCCTCCGCCCAAGAAGGCCGAGTTCGACCCATTGCAAATCAAGACCAAGGATGATCTCGTGAAGGCGGGGCAGAAAATTTTCTTCGGCAAGGGTCAATGCGCGCTTTGCCATACACTTGAACCGAGTGAGTCGGAACGAGCGCCGAATCTGGAGGGGGTGGGAGCCAAGCTCACGAGGGAGTTCATCTACGAGTCACTTACCCAGCCGCAAGCGTTTATCTACAAAATCTATGAGACGAGGGGGGGAGGGCCTCCCGATCGCTTTCCGGCTGTGATGCCGGTCATCACCAAACCCCCGGTCGGTCTTTCTGAACACGAGTTGTTGGCCGTGATGGCATTTGTTCAGAGCTTGGGGGGGGAAGTCACGATAAACCCAGAGGAATTAAAGGCCGTTATGCCGGCAACCCAAACGAGTGGTATCTTGCATGGAAATTGAATCCATCACCCCCTTTTTAGCCGTGGCTGTTTCATTGATTGGGGCCGCGTTCATCGTGGTCACCGGCAGGTCACCCAATATTCGAGAGGGGTGTTCGCTGGGGGCGGCAATTCTGAAGTTTCTGATCGTTCTGACCATGATTCCCGCAGTCCTTGCCGGGAATACGCTTCACTATACCCTCTTTTCTCTTACTCCTGGTATTTCCGTGGCGTTTCGTGTGGATGCCATGGGGCTTTTATTTGCCATCACAGCCTCTTTTTTGTGGATCCTAACCACCTTTTACTCCATCGGCTACATGCGTTCCCTGAAGGAGCATGCGCAGACCCGTTACTTTCTTTGTTTTGCGATCACCCTGTCGGCCACCATTGGGGTGGCGTTTTCGGCCAATTTGCTGACTCTATACCTTTTTTACGAGATTGTTACCTTCTCTACCTATCCTTTGGTGATACATAAAGAGACCGACGAGGCATATGCCAAGGGGAACAAGTATCTCTTTTATCTCCTTGGTCTGGCGAAACTCTTTTTGCTCGCGGGCTTTTTGAGCTACGCGCTATCCGGCACCCTGGATTTTATACCAAACGGAATCTTCCCCTCTGACGCAGACACCACCCTGCTCACCCTCACCTTCTTTCTCTTTGTGATCGGTATCGGTGCGAAGGCGGCGATCATCCCGTTTCATCCCTGGCTGCCTGCTGCCATGATCGCGCCGACCCCGGTGAGCGCCTTATTGCATGCGGTCGCTGTTGTCAAGGTCGGGGTCTTCTGTATATTGCGCGTGTCCTTAGACACATTTGGGCTGGAGACGTTGAAAGATCTCAATTTGGGATTGCCAGTCGTCCTCCTGGTATCCTTTACGATCGTTACAGCTTCTGTCATGGCCCTAACGAGGGATAACCTCAAGGCCAGGCTTGCCTATTCTACAATTAGCCAACTCTCTTATATTATCCTCGGAATGGCATTGTTGACGCCGGGTGGCGTCATGGGCGGTTTACTGCACATCGCCAATCACGCCTTTGCAAAGATTACACTGTTCTTTTGTGTGGGCGCGATCGCCGTTGCCTTGCAGAAAACCAAGGTGAGTGAACTGAACGGCATTGGAAAACAGATGCCGTACACCATGGCAGCTTTTACCTTGGGCGCCCTTTCCCTGATAGCCTTTCCACCCTTTGGAGGTTTCATCAGCAAGTGGTATTTAATTTCCGGCTCCATAGAGGCAGAGCAGTACCCCGTGATTGCCGTCCTTGTCACAAGCTCCATCCTGAACGCGATGTATTTTCTGCCAATCGTCTATGCAGCATTTTTCAGGGATTTACCGTCGGGCGAGATAGCTGAAAGACGAGAGGCCCCGGTCCTTATGGTCGCGCCCTTGCTGCTGACAGCCATAGGAACGCTGGTCTTATTCTTTACGCCATCGGTCTTCCTTGACCTGGCAAGGATGGTCGTGGGAGAGATGAGATGAACACAGAGAAAGAGGAGAGAGGCGATCTCACGCATGAGTCTGAGCCCGGATATAAAACAATTTTTTATGTCGTTTTATTAATAACATTCCTATACCTCGCGCTTATTTGGGTTGCTGTATAATATCCTCCTGGGAAGGGAGTTCCAATGAAGGAAGGGCGTTTGTTTGATAAACCGAAGCATGTGAAAAGACTGTTGATGGGATTTTATATTTTCCTGCTCCTCCTCATTGTCGCGGATCTCTTTCTTCCTAAACACCCTGCCTTCCCATGGGAAGAATATCCCTCCTTTTATGGAGCCTATGGATTTGTCGCCTGCGTCAGTCTCGTTTTAGCTTCAAAATATATCCTGCGTAAAATGGTTAAGAGGAAAGAGGATTATTATGAATAACAGCTTTCCCGCAGCGGCCATATTGATCGTCGGGGCATTGCTCATCCCCTTTCTTAAAGGGAGGCTCAAGTCCGCCTACCTGTTGCTTCTGCCTGTCATTGCTTTTGTCAACGTTGTGAGCATTCCTGAAGGCATCCACTGGACGGTCGGTTTCCTGGATTACGATCTCATCTTCGGCAGGGTTGACCGGTTGAGTAGGGTTTTTGGATACATGTTCACGATCGTATCCTTTATGGGAACCCTGTATGCCCTGCACCTGAAAAAAGAGGATGGACAGCATGTGGCGGCCTTCATTGCCGCTGGGAGTGCTTTAGGCGCCGCCTTTGCCGGAGATCTTCTGTCTTTCTTCATCTTCCTAGAAATGACGACGATCGCTTCAACATACCTGATCTGGGCGAGAAGGACAGAGGCATCGTATGGAGCAGGATTGAGATATCTGGTGGTTCATCTTTTTGGAGGGCTTTGCCTTCTCGCCGGCATCCTGATCCAGGCGCATCAGACGGGTTCTCTTGAGTTTGGAGTGATAGGATTGAATGGATTGGCATCCTATCTGATATTGATTGGGTTTGGCATCAATTGTGCTTTCCCCGCCCTCCATGCGTGGCTTCCTGATGCCTATCCTGAGGCGACGATTACAGGCACGGTATTTTTGAGCGCGTTTACCACAAAGGTAGCGGTATATTCCCTGGCAAGAGCATTTCCAGGCACAGAGAGCCTAATATGGATCGGAGCGGCGATGACGGCATTCCCTATTTTTTATGCCGTTATTGAAAATGACCTGAGGAGGGTGCTCAGCTATAGCATTATCAATCAAGTCGGATTCATGGTCGTTGGCATCGGAATAGGAACATCCCTATCCATGAATGGCGCTATCGCCCATGCCTTTAATAATATTTTGTTTAAGGCCCTTCTTTTTATGTCTATGGGTGCTGTGATGCATCAGACAGGAAAGAGCAAAGCCACGGATCTGGGTGGATTATACAAAACCATGCCGCTGACGACCCTGTTTTGTGTCATAGGTGCAATATCGATTTCTGGAGTTCCCTTCACTAACGGTTTTGTCAGTAAGTCAATGATACTGGGTGCATCCGCCAATGAGGGGATGGCGATGCTATCGCTTGTTTTGCTGTTTGCCTCAGCGGGTGTCCTCCACCATGCGGGGATCAAAGTTCCGTATTTTACCTTTTTTTCCCACGACTCTGGGATCAGGACACAAGAACCTCCCCTGAACATGCTCCTTGCCATGGGGATGGCTGCTTTTTTATGTGTTTTCATTGGTATATTTCCAGGGCCGCTTTACAGTATTCTTCCATTTCCAGTTGATTTTATACCCTACACAGGAACCCATGTTCTGAATCAGTTACAGTTGGTGTCGTTCTCAGTGTTGGCCTTCTGTCTCCTGCTATTATCGGGAATCTATCCCGCGGAAATGAGGGCGATCAATATTGACGTCGATTGGTTCTACAGAAAGGGTGCCAAGGGGTTCTACCGGCTTGCCGACCGGTTACTGGGGGTCAAGGTGGACGCGAGTTTACCCCGCGTGGATGGAACTGATCGAGAGGTGATTCATGGAAACGAAGATCGAAACATCCAAACCTAAACGAAGGCGGGTTCCGGTGCCGCTCCAGGTTGCCATCATCTGGATAGGAGTCTATCTATTTCTGAAATTCTTCATCAGGCCGCCGCTGCCGTCAAGCCTCATTTTTATGTATATGACGATGACCTCGATTGGGTTAGGAGTCTATGTTTCGATCTATGAGGATATGCTGCAAGGGTTTTTGCGGCCCATTGTTGACTTTCTGCGAGGGGACCCGCTTCGGGCGTGGACCTGGAGGGCGAGCCGATGGGTGCTGCTGGTCACGATTCCTGTTTTCGTCGGCTATGGGTTCTATCAGAGGGTTGCGCCTCGGACTGAGCCTCCGATCGGTTCGCGGGTGATTCACCCCGCCCCACCGAGGGAGTTTGCGCAGCTGGTCAATCCGGTTCCCCATACCAAAATGAATCTCCTGATCGGAAAAGGACTGTACACAGCCTACTGCTCACCTTGCCATGGAAAGGACTTGGACGGGAAAGGCATCGCGGCGAGGGGATTCAACCCGCCGCCGGCGAACTTTGTGGATGTAGGGACGATTGCCCAACTCCAGGAATCCTATCTTTTCTGGCGGATCAGCAACGGAGGCGTCGGGCTTCCCTCGGAGGGTGAGCCCTGGAACACGGCGATGCCTCGATGGGATACACGTATTTCCTCTGAGAATATCTGGAAGATCATTATGTATGAATTTGAGGGATCAGGCCATGTACCACGAACCTGGGATTAGGTTGTGAAGGCAAGCAGTCAGGGGTCAGCAACTCGAGGCGGGTGCGTGATGATGTTTTTTAGCGTTGTTATTCTGGTGTTGTCCATCTCATTCGCCGGGGCGCAGGCGGAAGGGCAGGCTCCCGCAGGGGGTACGGGGTCCGAGGGCATGGTACCGTCCAAGCTCATTGATGGGGCCCTTCCCACGGATGACCCAAGCTCGCCTCGTTGGGAGGAGGCACCCGTTGTCGAGTTTTCGATGAGCCCCCAGGTGCACTGGGACCCGAGGATTTTTTCCGTAACGGTAAAATCGTTGAAGGTCAGGTCGCTTCAAAATGGCCAACAGGTGGCCATCTTGCTGGAGTACGAGGATCCTACTGAGAACCCTGGGGATGCGGCGGCGATCGAGTTTCCGGTTGGTGACAAAAAATCTCATTTTGCGCATGCGCAGGAGATGTTGGAGGTTGAAAGCGGCCAGTTGAACATATGGTACTGGCGTGCTTCAAAGGGCGTCTCTGATATGAATGCGAAAGGATTTGGAACCACGGCTGCCCAGCCGCAGCAGAATGTCGCAGGTAAAGGGGTCTGGAAAGATGGGGTCTGGCGTGTGGTCTTTGCGCGCGACCTCGAAAATAGCGATCCGGATGATGCCCAGCTTGCCCTGGGGAAGTTCGTCCAGATCGCGTTTGCCGTCTGGGATGGGGGCAATCAAGAGGTTGGTTCGATGAAGGCCGTAACCTCGTGGTGGTGGTTCGTCGCCGAGAAGCCTGCGGATCCGAAGATTTATATTTATACCGTACTAATCGTGATGCTGGTCGGGATCATCGAGTTGATCGTGATTAGGAGACTGAGAAGAAAGGGTCAACCCGCATGAAGATTCTAAAGAGCTTTCGGCCGATTGCGGCCGTCGGGATCTTTTTCGTGGTCGGGGCGTGCGCGCTGTTTGAAGACAAACACGTTTCAGAGGGTCGAAAACTGTACGGGTATTATTGCGCTCAATGCCACGGGGAGAAAGGACGGGGGAATGGGTTCAACGCGACGAACCTGGATCCGTATCCGAGGGATCTGACCGACAAACTGGAACCCTTCATGTCCGAGCTCTCGAATGAGGATATTTTCAAGTCCATCCGGGAGGGCGTGGCCGGGGCTTTTCCAAAACACGAGACCGCGGTTCCGGCGGTATCAAAATCGGAGGAAGAAGAGGAAGGCGGGTCCCCATCGATGCCGTACTGGGGTTACACCCTGACGGAGGATCAGGTCTGGTCGATCGTGGCCTACGTCCGGACCCTTCACAAAAATTCGGCCGAGAAGATCGCCTTTAAAGAGGAGGCGGTGGCCGGTGAGGAAAAGAAACCGCGCCTTTCACGGCCGCAGCCGGTGAGCTTTCCGGACCCAAATTCTCCGGAAGGTCTGAAGTTGTCGGAACAGGGAAAGGTGTTATACGAAACTCGATATTCCTGTTCAGGATGCCACCGGATCGGCCAGAACGGCGGACAGATCGGTCCGGATCTTTCCCGCTCGGGAATTCGCCTGAATACCAGCTGGATTTATCAATGGATCCAATACCCACAGGCCTTCCGCCACGATACAAAAATGCCGGCCTTCAACATGCCTGAGGCGGATGCCAAGGCGATCGTGATGTATCTGAAAACCCTTCGGGCCACCGCAGCCGAATCTCCCGGCCCGCCGTCCGGCAAAGGCCCGACCTAATTAATAAGCATCGCCCGCTGTCCTGCCACGTTGTTCTGTCTTGTAAGATGATCTTTGCCCCATAGACCCTTGGCCGATGCGTGGATAACCTGACCTTGATCTTTCAGAGAATGAAAGGGAATTCCATTGCCGACGTATCAATATATTTACACGATGCAAAGAGTCAGCAAGGTTGTTCCGCCGAAGCGGAAGATCCTGGAGGATATCTCGCTCTCGTTTTACCCCGGCGCGAAGATCGGGGTGCTGGGGCTGAACGGCTCGGGAAAGTCGAGCCTGCTCCGGATCATGGCGGGGGTCGACGCCGATTTTTTGGGGGAGGCGAAACCGGCGAAGGGGGTGCGGATCGGTTTTCTGCCGCAGGAACCGAAGCTTAATCCCGCAAAAGATGTCCGCGGCAACGTGGAGGAAGGGGTCGCGGAACCGAAGGCGTTGCTCGATGAATTCAACGCGGTCAGCGCGAAATTTTCAGAGCCGATGTCGGACGACGCCATGTCGGCGCTGCTTGAGAAACAGGGCCGGCTACAAGAAAGGATCGATGCGGTCAACGCCTGGGAATTGGACCGACAACTGGAAATCGCCGCCGACGCCCTTCGGATTCCTCCGTGGGACGCCGATGTGGCCACGCTTTCCGGAGGCGAGAAACGTCGGGTGGCGCTTTGCAAGCTTCTCCTCTCCGCGCCCGACCTGCTCCTGCTGGATGAGCCGACGAACCATCTGGACGCCGAGTCGATCGCCTGGCTGGAGCGCTTTCTCAAGGAATTTTCCGGCACTGTCGTCGCCGTGACGCATGACCGGTATTTTCTCGATAACGTCGCCGGTTGGATTCTGGAACTCGACCGCGGCAAGGGGATTCCGTGGGAGGGGAATTATTCGTCCTGGCTTGATCAAAAAACGCAACGCCTCGCCCAGGAGGAAAAACAGGAAAGCGCCAAGCGCCGTGCGTTGCAGCATGAGTTGGAGTGGGTTCGGACCGCGCCGAAGGGGCGGCACGCCAAGAGCAAGGCGCGTCTGGCCGCCTATGAGGATCTGGCATCGCAGGAGTCGCAGGCCCGGAATGAGACGAAGGATATCATGATCCCGCCGGGGCCGCGCCTGGGGGATCTCGTCGTTGAAGCGGTTGATCTCAAAAAGGGGTTCGGCGACCGGCTGTTGATCGACGGGTTGAGTTTCAGCCTGCCGCGCGGCGGGATCTTCGGAATCATCGGGCCAAACGGCGCGGGGAAGACAACCCTCTTCAATATGATCGCGGGGTTGGAGAAACCGGAGGGGGGGGCGCTTCGGCTCGGGGATTCCGTCAAGCTGGCCTATGTAAACCAGTCGCGCGACACCCTGGACGATAAGAAAACGGTTTATGAAGAAATTTCCGGAGGGAATGATGTCATTCTGGTCGGAAAACGGGAGCTTTCGGCGCGCGCCTATGTCGGCGGTTTTAACTTTAAGAACACCGATCAGCAAAAGCGGATCAAGGAGCTCTCCGGCGGGGAGCGCAACCGGGTTCATCTCGCGAAGTTGTTGAGAAGCGGCGGAAACGTTTTGCTTCTCGACGAGCCGAGCAACGATCTGGATGTGGAGACCCTTCGCGCCTTGGAGGAGGCGCTTCTTGATTTCGCCGGCTGCGCGTTGATCATCAGCCATGACCGTTGGTTTTTGGATCGGATCGCCACGCACATTTTGGCGTTTGAGGGGGAAAGTAAGGTTGTTTGGTTTGAGGGGAATTATCAGGAATACGAGGCCGACCGCCACAAGCGGCTTGGGACCGATGCCGACCAACCGCATCGGATTAAATATAAAAAGCTGGTTCGATAGATCCGCGACCGGGTGCGATCGTTTACTTCTTCGGGTTTTTCCCTTCGAAGGCAATAGACGAGCCCGGCTCCATCACCCTGGAGCGGATGTTTTTCTTTCTCAGCGCGGCCACAAAGCCGTCGGCCTTCTGCGTTAAGACCGGAAACGTAGCGTAGTGATGGGGAACAACCAGTTTTGACTTCACGGCGGCCGCCGCACGGGCGGCCATATCAGGTTCCATCCCGAAATGTCCGCCGATATTGATCAGGGCCAGATCCGGCGCCTGTTCGCCAATCAGTTCCATGTCCTTAAAGTAGGCCGTATCGCCGGTGTCGTAGATCGTCGGACCGCCGTTGATCTTTAACAGAAAGCCGACCGGATTTCCGCCATAGACGATGTCCGGATCTTTTTCGCCTGCATGGGGGTTTTGGATTCCACTGGAATGGACGGCCGGCGTCATCGTGACGGCCACTTCACCGTCCGCGATCATGATCTCTCCGCCGATGTTCATCAGCGTATCGAAGCCCATCTGGTCTTTTGGATAACCCAGGAGCTTGGCCATGTTGGTTCCCAACTCAAAGGTCGCGACCAGGCGGGCGCCGGTTTTTCGGGCGATCGCAACCGCATCGCCGGTATGATCGAAATGGCCGTGGGTGATCAGGATGTAATCCGCTTTTGTGATGCCGTCCAGAGGATCTTTTCCCTCTTTAGCTTTTGGATTGACCGGATTCTTCAACCACGGATCGATCAGCAGCACCTTTCCTTTCGGCGTGACAATCTCAAAGGCGGCATGACCGTGCCAGGTGACGGTGGTCATCCCGGCCAGCGCGGCCGGCGCGATCAACAGCAGGAAAGCAGATACGGATAGGGCCATTCGATCTTTTATCTTCATGGCGGTTCTCCCCGTTGATCCGTTGAGTCCAACTTCAAACGGTTCCAGTGTATAATGCAATACAGCCGGGAAGTCAATAGGCGGGTCCTGTCCTGCGGCAGCCCCGCCTCCGGCCACCCGCCTATTGACCCTGGCGTTCAAATCGCTTATTCTATACCCATGCAAAATCCATTCGGCAAGCTTCAATACGGCAGCCTGAAGAAGGTCACGGACCGGTGCTACATCTTCCGGAACGTCGTCAATTCCGGGATCGTCATCACCGACGAGGGCGTGGTCGTGGTGGACACGCAGATCAACGCCCCCATGGCACGGCGGATGCTGGCCGCGATCCGTACCGTTACGAAAGCCCCGATCAAGTACGTGATCAACACCCATTACCATTGGGACCACTGGGCCGGTAACGACGTCTTCCGTGAAACCGGCGCAACGATTATCTCCGGCGAGCTCACGCGTGAGTTCATGCAGCGCCGGAGCTTCCGACAGCGCGCCTTTCTTCGTTCTCGCGGATTTGCGATTCCCGAAAAGGACCCCGCGCTTCCGGATCGGACCTTTGAAGACGAGTTGACCCTGACGGTCGGCTCGGTTCCGGTCCGGGTCCTGTTTCTCGGCAAAGCCGAAACGAATGACGCCATGGCGGTCCATCTTCCAACCGAGCAATGCGTGATCAGCGGCGACACGCTCATGACCGGCAGTTTTCCAATCCTAGGCCAGCCCGTGATGTCGGAAGGGTTGTCGGATGATCGCGCCTGGATCAAGGCGCTTCAGAAAATGAAGGCGCTTGCGCCGGAGGCGATCATCCCGGGCCACGGTCCACTCGGGACCGTTTCGGATATTGATTTCTTCATCGGTCTCCAGGCCCATTTTCTGGATGAAGTCATCCCCTTATATGAGGCGGGGAAGACGACCGAGGAGATCATCCGGATCGTCGAGTCGAGGCTGCCTGAACGCTACGCCAACCTTCCGCAGGTCTGGGGCACGCCGCGATACGCGGTTCTAAGAGTGCTCTGCAGTCTCACCGGATGGCAGCAAATGAAGCCGTCGGCCATTCCAAGAGTGGATCCGGAAACTTTGGAGATTCCGCTGAAGGAACTGGAGGATCTTCCCCAGTCCTATATCCGCGCGGCTGAATTCTTTGAGATGGAAAACAAGGTGGCTCTTGCGATCGGGATCATGAATGAAGGATGCGAACGGCATCCGAACGATCCGGCGCTCTGGGTCGCGCGGGGACGGCTACATCTTAAATGCTCGCGGGCCGCGGGTTCGGTGCTGGAACGGGCCGACTTTTTCCAGGAGGTCTGCCGGTCGGCCGAGAAGGCGCTTTCCGTTGATCCTAATTACACGCCGGCACTCGTCCTGTACGGCTCGTATCATGCCATGGGCGCTTTCCGAAACGGCGACGATCCGACCGAGGCGATGATGCTTCTCGAACGCGCGCTGTCGCTCCCGATGGAACCGGCCGAGGAGGCAAAGGCCCGCTTTTTCCTCGGAATCTGCTACCGTGCCATGGAGCGCGAAGACCTGGCCGTGCCCTGTTTCAACAGGGCGCTTGAGCTTGATCCCTCCTACGCCCCTCCTCGAATGGCCATGATGAGCGATGAAGAAATGCTCCG
>CAKKOZ010000017.1 GCA_919901335.1 Nitrospiria bacterium
ACGATCCCGGCGGGGGACATGAACAGGCGGTAGCCGGCACGGGAATAGTGGGCCTTCACCTCATTGTGGATCTTCGTCGGGAAATGGCCCAGCCCGGCCCAGGAGTTGCCTCGAAGCACTTTGACCTTCTCGCCGAATTTGTCCGAGGTATAAGTATTGCCCTGATAAGGCTGGTACCAGTCGGACGTCCATTCCCAGACATTTCCGATCATATCGTAACCGCCGTACGGGCTCCTGCCTTTCTCGTACTGTCCGACCTCCGTGGTGTTGCCGACCTGGCCGTTCACATTCGCGCGCGTTTCATCAAACTCGTTTCCCCACGGGTACTTTAAGCCGCCCGCTCCGTGCGCGGCCTTTTCCCATTCGGCTTCGGTCGGAAGACGCTTTCCGGCCGAGAGACAATAGGCATTGGCATCTTCCCACCGGACATGAACCACCGGATGACGGGCTTTCTCAGCCGGATAGTAACCGTTGCTCCAGTCCGGCGGCAGCGTGCGTCCTGTACTTTGTGCAAACGTGCGATACTCGGCGTTCGTGGTTTCATATTTGTCAATGTAATAGAGCGGCAGATTGACGCGGTGGGCGGGATGCTCATCATTAAACCAGGGTTTCATGATCCCGTATTCGGACGCTTTCTCCTGAAGGTCCTGCTCGTCCGTTCCCATGATAAATTCCCCGGCCGGCACGGCCACCATGCCTTCCGGCGGGCGGGCGCAGGCGGAGAGGAGAATCAACGCGGATACGAAAAACGCTCCGGCGATTTTCGTGGGCGCGCAGCATGCCGTGCCCCTGCCTTTTATTGCGATTTTGCGCATCGGAATCCGAATCCTTTATTCCGGATCTCGGGGGCGAATCGAGACCGATTAGAGCTGGGTGCGCTTAAGCCGCAGCCATAGGAAAGACAGTCGTACCAGGAACCGCCCCGTACGATCTTGTTTTTTTCGCCGTAATGGGCATTGAACTCCGTGTTTCGAGGGTACGGTTTGTACCAGGCGGCCGTCCATTCATACACATTTCCGGCCATGTCGTATAAGCCGTAAGGGCTCCTGCCGTTTTCAAAGCTGCCCACCGGCAGAGTGTCCCCCTCTTTGTTTAAAGAGAGCCAGTACTGGGGAGAGTTGGCCTTTTTCACGTCATAGGCATTGCCCCATGGAAAAATGCGTCCGTCCGTCCCTCGTGCGGCCTTTTCCCATTCCTCTTCCGTCGGGAGGCGCTTTCCGGTCCAGCGGCAGTATTCATTTGCGTCGTACCAGTCCACATAGACGACCGGATGGGTTCCCTTTTCCAGCGGATAGGTGATGCCCCGTTCCGAACCGTCGCCGGGACGGGCCGTGCCTGCCGGTTGGGCCGGCCGCCAGAGTTTCGGGGAACGGTGGTTCGTCGCGTCGACAAACGCCTTGTACTGCGCGTTGGTCACCTCATATTTGTCAATGAGGAAAGCGTCAAGATAGGTCTTGTGTCCCGGCATTTCATCCGGGTCGCCGGCGCCTTCCGTCGCGCCTCGTCCGTTGTTCCCGATGATAAATTCCCCGGCCGGGACAAGGATCAGTTCATTTGGGGCGGCGGAGATTTCAGCCGGTTGTTTACCGTGTCGGCCTGGCGGCCGGTCAGCTATGGGTATGAGCCCCTCCTCATCCAACGCCGAATGGCATTCAACGCATTCGGGTTTGGAATAGTCCACTTGCGGCGGCCCGGCCGAGGTGTGGCATTTTTTACAGGTCTCATTCGGAAAAAGGGACGGGTCCATCGGCATCGCGGTCTGGCCACGGCTGCTTGAGACGATGAGCAGCAGGCCGGTCGCGATGATCGCTGCTTCGGTCGTCCATTTCATCCAATGCGTGTTCATTTCGTTCGCCTGCTTTTAAAATAGATGGTAGTTCAGCACGAGCCCCAGGAGGACCAGCAGGCCGACACCGACATTGGATTTAAACAGCGAAAAGGCGCTCCGTCGGTTTAATGGGTGCCGGATCGCCCGGGCCTGCATGATAAACCATCCCGTGGCCGCGGCGATGGATAAATAATAGACCGGCCCCAGGCGGGCCGTCAGGCCGAGTAGAACAAAAAAGAAGGAGGCGAAGCCGAACAGAATTCCGACAGCCAGTCCGGTCTGCCGGCCGAATAAAATAGCCGAGGACTTGACGCCGATCTTCAAGTCGTCTTCCCGGTCCATCAGCGCGTAGATCGTGTCATAGGCCGTGGCCCAAAAAAGATTGGCCAGGAAGATCATGATCATCGGAAGTTCAAAGGCGTCGCGCACCGCGACCCAGGCCATGATCGCCCCCCAGCCGAATGCGACGCCCATGACCATTTGGGGAAGGTGGATGATCCGTTTTGAGAAGGGGTAGAGGATCGCGAGCGCGAGGCCGACCAGGCTTAAAAGCTGTGCGGATCGGTTGAGCTGGAGAACAAGTCCAAAGGCAACGATCGAGAGGAGGCTGAAGATTCCGGCCGCTTCGATCACCGACAGCCGGCCCGAAGGCAGCGGTCGGCCGCGGGTCCGCTCGACATGGCCGTCGAAATTCCGGTCGGCGATGTCGTTCATGACGCAGCCGGCGCTTCGCATCAGAAATCCGCCGAGGATGAAAATCATCAGGAGTTTCCCGGACGGGACGCCCTCGGCCGCGATGACGAGGGACCAGAGGGTCGGCATCAGCAGCAGAAGCGTGCCGTACGGCTTCATGAAACGGATGAGATCCAGAACGGCTTGAATTTTGTTTTTGAAGACGGCGAGCATCATTTTTATGAGCGAAACCGGTTGCCGTTGATCCCTCGGACGAGACGACGGCGGGAGCGCCCGTATCACGGGCCCGGTCGAACTAAACCGGTTGAACAATGAGAAGACACGGGA
>CAKKOZ010000018.1:0-3872 GCA_919901335.1 Nitrospiria bacterium
TGGCCGAGGCCACGATGATGTCGGTGTCGGCGCCGTAGCCCATTACGGTTTTGCCGTCTTCTTCCAGACGCACGGTCACCTCGCCCAGCGCGTCCGTTCCGCCGGTGATCGCGGCCACGGCGTAGGACAGCAGACGGCTCTTCGTCTGTGTGATGGCCGCAATCGTCTTATATGCGGCATCCACCGGGCCGTCTCCTTTTCCGGCGTTCTTGACCGTCTTTCCGTTTACGGCCAGCTCGACCGTGGCGGTGGGGGTCACCTCGCTCCCGCTCTCGACATGGATCGTCCGGAGGACATAGGCCTCGGGTATCTTGGACAGCTCTTCATTCACGATCGTCTCGATGTCCTCATCGAAAATTTCCTTCTTCTGATCGGCGAGACGTTTCATCCGCTCGAAGGCCGCGTTCAGTTCCTCCTCGGTCAACTGGTAGCCCATCTCTTCCAGCCGGTTCTTGAAGGCATGGCGGCCGGAATGTTTGCCGAGCACCAGGTGACTCTGGGCCAGACCGACCGAGGCCGGCGTCATTATCTCGTAGGTCATTTTCTCTTTGAGCAGCCCGTCCTGATGGATGCCCGACTCATGCGCAAAGGCATTGGCCCCCACGATCGCCTTGTTCGCTTGGACCATCATTCCGGTAATCTTGCTCACCAACCGGCTCGTTTTTGTGATTTCCTCCGTGTGAACCCGGGTGTCGGCATCGAAAAGAACCCGGCGCGTCCGCAAGGTCATCACGACTTCCTCCAACGAGGCGTTGCCGGCCCGCTCCCCGATTCCGTTGATCGTGCATTCCACCTGGCCGGCCCCTGCCGCGATGGCCGCGAGCGAATTGGCCGTGGAGAGCCCCAGATCATTATGGCAGTGGACCGAGATGACGGCCTGATGAATGTTCGGGACACGTTCGCGGATCGTCCGGATCAACGCTCCGAATTCGTGCGGGATGGCATAGCCGACCGTGTCGGCGATATTGACCGTCCGCGCCCCGGCCGCGATCACCGCCTCCAGGACCTCGCACAGATAGGTTTCATCCGAACGGGTGGCGTCCATCGGCGAGAACTCCACGTCCTCGACATAGCTTCGCGCCCGCTCCACCATCTCGACCGCGCGCTTGAGCGCCTGATCGCGCGTCAGCCGGAACTGATGTTTGAGATGAATGTCGGACGTGGAGATAAAGGTATGAATCCGCGGCTTGGGCGCGCCCTTCAATGCCTCCCAGGCTTTGTCCACGTCCTCCGGTTTGGCACGGGCGAGGCTCGCGATCACGGGTCCTTCCACCTCGTGCGCGATCCGCTGCACCGCCTCGAAATCGCCGGGGGAGCTGAAGGCGAAGCCGGCCTCGATAATATCCACGTTGAGCCGCGCGAGCTGCTTTGCGATCATCAACTTTTCTTCCACGTTCATGCTCGCGCCGGGCGACTGCTCGCCGTCCCGCAGCGTGGTATCGAAAATCTGAATCATCCGTGTCATTTGTCAAGGAATCCTTCTGCCGGTCAAACATCGTGGCGCTGACTCGCGGGCGGAGTCGGCGCCGGGTGCCTGAACATCTTCCGGACCAGGGCCGCCACCGAGTGCTCCACAACCCCGGATAGTGCGTAGCCTGAAAACATGACAAACAGCAAGATCTGCGGCTCGGCTGCCAGGATGATCAGGACCAGAACGGCCGAGACCAGCACATGAAATGGCTTGCGGCCCCGCAGATGAAAATCCTTAAAGCTGCGATAGTGAAGCGTGCTGACCATCAGAAACGCCAGCGAGTAGATGAGTCCCAGGATCAGCAGTGGTTTGATCTCGGCTCCCATCCGAAGGATATGATGATCCAGCAGCACCAGCGAGGCGATCACCCCCGCCGCGGCCGGGATCGGAAGCCCGACGAAATGTTTGCTCTCGACCGATCCGACCTGGACATTGAAACGCGCCAGCCTCAGCGTGCCGCAGGCCAGGAAGAGGAAGACCGCGACCCAACCGATGCGGCCGTAGCTGCTCAAGGCCCAGGAGTAGATCAGCAGGCTGGGGGCCACGCCGAAGGAGACCACGTCGGCCAGCGAGTCGTATTCCACGCCGAAGCGGCTGGTCGTCTTGGTCAGTCGCGCCGATTTGCCGTCCAGCGCATCAAAGGCCATGGCCACCAGGATCGCCATGGCGGCATGCAGGTAGTCGGCGTTGAAGACCGCGATGAGGGCGTAAAACCCGCTGAAGAGATTTCCGGTCGTCAACAGGTTTGGAATTAAATAGATGCCGCGTCGATAATCTTTCATTTGAATGCTCCTATAATGCTGGAACCGCCTTTCACTTTTTGACCCAAACGAACTTTTATTTCCGTTCCGAGAGGAAGAAACAGATCGGTCCGGGATCCGAACCGGATCATTCCAAACCGGACGCCCCGCTCAACCGCATCGCCCTCTTTGACCCAGCAAACGATCCGCCGCGCCACCAGCCCCGCGACCTGGACGAAGACCAGCTTCGCGCCGGAGGGCGTTTCAAGCAGGATCGCATTCTGCTCATTCTCGGTTGAGGCCAGATCCTTGTTCGCGGGCAAGAACGTTCCGGGTTGATAATGCATTCCGCGAATCCGGCCGGTGCAGGGGATTCGATTCACATGAACGTCAAACAGGTTTAAGAAAATGCTGACCTTGATCGCGCGATCTTTGAGGAACCGCTCCTCTTTGACCTCGGACAATTCGATGATTCTGCCATCGGCGGGAGAAACGATCAACCCTTCGCCGGCCGGAACGATTCGATCGGGGTCCCTGAAAAACCAGAAGGTCTGAAGGGCCAGCGCGCCCATGACGACGGTCAGCCAGATGATTTTAAAAGACGCCACGACCACCGTCAGGATGGTCACGCCGATCAAAAAAGGCAACCGTTCGCGAACGACCGGTGAGGATTCTTTAGTCACGATGCGGTGAGAGCCATCGCGTTAATTTTTATCCTTATCCACCAGCCGGTCTTTTTTCAACCAGGGCATCATTCCCCGCAACGTGCTCCCCACCGCTTCGATCGGGTGGGTCTCGCCCTGTTTTAGAAGGGCATTGAAGACCGGTCGCCCCGCTTTATTTTCCAATATCCATTCCTTGGCAAACCGACCGCTTTGGATTTCGTTCAAGATGCGCTTCATCTCCTTGCGCGTTTCATCCGTGACGATCCGCGGGCCCCGGGTGATGTCCCCGTATTTGGCTGTGTTGCTGATGGAGTAGCGCATGTTCGAGATGCCCCCCTCGTAAATCAAGTCCACGATTAGTTTGACCTCATGAAGGCATTCAAAATAGGCCATCTCGGGAGAATAACCGGCCTCGACCAGGGTTTCGTAGCCGGCCTGGATCAGCGACGTCAGGCCGCCGCAGAGCACCACCTGCTCGCCGAACAGATCGGTTTCACACTCCTCGCGAAAATTAGTCTCGATCACGCCCGCCCGCGCCCCGCCGATCGCCTTGGCATAGGCCAGGCCGACCTTCCGGGTGTTTTTGGACGGGTCTTGATGGATGGCCAGGAGCATCGGCACGCCGCTGCCTTTGCTGTATTCGGACCGCACGAGGTGGCCCGGTCCCTTGGGCGCGACCATGAATACGTTGAGATTCGGCCGGGGGACCACCTGTCCAAAATGGATATTGAAACCGTGTGCAAACGCCAGGTAACCGCCCTTTCGGATGTTTGGCGCGATCTCGGTCCGGTACAGATCGGCCTGGAGTTCGTCAGGCGTGAGGATCATGACGATATCCGACAATTTTGCGGCCTGGCCGGGGGAGACGACTTTGAATCCGGCCCGCTCCGCTTTGTCCCAGGATCGTCCTTCCCGCAGGCCGAGAACGACCTGGACCCCGCTGTCTTTCAGGTTATTGGCATGGGCATGGCCCTGGCTTCCATAGCCGATGATGGC
>CAKKOZ010000018.1:3972-17314 GCA_919901335.1 Nitrospiria bacterium
GACCGTCGATCAGGCCGTCAGGATCCCTTCTTTTTCACCGGTGCCGGTCTTTTTCGCCACGGTCTTTTCTTTCTCTTTCTTCTGAAGTTCCGGGGGATCTTCCATGATCATCTCGTTGTTGGCCCCTCCGGCCGGGATCATCGGATAACAGTTTTCTTGCGGGTCCACCTGGAAATCGATCAGCACCGGCTTATCGATTTTCAAGGCCTCCTTGATCACGCCGTCCACGTCCTCCGGTTTCGTCGCGCGAAGGCCGATCGCCCCGTAGGCATCCGCCAGTTTCACATAATCCGGACAGGTGCCCAGATAACTGGCCGAGTAGCGGCTGTTGTAGAACAGATCCTGCCATTGACGAACCATGCCGTGATAGCCGTTGTTCACAATCGCCACCTTGACCGGCAGATGATAGTCCATCGCGGTTGCCAGCTCCTGAAGATTCATCTGAAAGCTCCCATCGCCGACAATGCTTAAAACCAGCCGGCCGGGAAAGGCCCGTTGCGCCCCAAGCGCGGCCGGAAAACCGAACCCCATGGTGCCTAGGCCGCCCGACGTGAGCCAAGTCCGCGGGTGGTCCAGTTTGAAGTGCTGGGCCGCCCACATCTGGTGCTGACCGACATCGGTTGCCACGATGGGGTTCTGATCCCGGGTGAGCTGGTACAGCCGGTCGATCAGGTATTGGGGTTTGATCTTCTGATCTTTCTCCTGTTTGTACGTCATTGGATGTTTCTTCTGCCATTCGTCGATCTGATTCCACCAGGGCTTGAGCTCTTCCTTGCGCCGGCCGTCAACGGAGGTCCGGAGGATTTGGTTGAGTTCCCGAAGCACACATTTCACATCGCCTACGATGGGGATGTCCACATTCATGATTTTTTGGATTGAGGTCGGATCAATGTCAATATGGACGATCTTTGCATGGGGCGCGAATTCGGACACCTTGCCCGTCACGCGGTCATCAAATCGGGATCCAATGGCCATAATGAGGTCCGAGTGATGGATCGCCATGTTGGAGGCATAGCTGCCGTGCATCCCGAGCATTCCCAGCGAAAGGGGATGGGTTGCCGGGAAACTTCCCAGCGCCATGAGCGTCATATCCACCGGGATCTGGGTCAGTTCGGCGAGTTCCCTCAGCTCTTCAAAGGCATTGGAGAAGACCGTTCCTCCCCCGACATAAAGAATCGGCCGCCTCGCCTTTAAGATGGCGTCGGCCGCCTGTTTGATCTGCCACTTGTGGCCTTCATACGTCGGGTTATAGCCGCGGATATACACTTTTTCCGGATAATTGAATTCGGCCTGGTTCATCGAAACATCTTTCGGGATGTCCACCAAGACCGGACCGGGGCGGCCCGTGGTCGCGATATAAAAGGCCTCTTTAATCGTCTGGGCCAGATCGTTTACGTCTTTGACCAGGTAATTGTATTTTGTGCAGGGACGGCTGATCCCGACGTTGTCCGCCTCTTGAAAGGCGTCATTGCCGATCAGACTCGTCGAGACCTGTCCTGTAAAGACCACAAGGGGGACCGAATCCATGTAGGCATCCGCCAAGCCGGTTACGGTGTTCGTCATGCCCGGGCCGGACGTCACGAGCACCACGCCCGGTTTACCGGTGGCCTTTGCATAGCCCTCCGCCATATGCATCGCACCCTGCTCGTGTCGAGTCAGGACCAAGGCGGGATCTTTGTAGTCGTACAGTACATCGAAGATCTTTAAGACCACGCCGCCGGGCAGGCCAAAAATGACTTTGACCCCTTCCTTCCTTAAAGACTCGACAAAGATCTGAGCGCCGTTCATTGTCATATCCCTCTCCCCCGGATTCCCAAGCTGTGTGCATAATTCTATGCTACTGGAAACTTTGGGAAAACGAGTTTTTCAGTCTACCACAAGGGGTTGATATAGTCAACAGAAACATTTATTTATGGGGGGGCATTTGAAGCGGGGGAGAGGAGGGATTAAGGTTCGGAACGCGTTTCGAAGCGGTCGCCTTTGAAAACAACCTCCGTGCTCTGGACGACCTTTGCGGTTGACGTGACGCCCTGAACCGCAATGACCTGCAGCTCCCCGATGACGCGCCGGGGGAGCCGAGCCCCTCTGCCGGGGGAGAAGAATGCGGTCTTTTCACCTTTACGTACAATGGTGAAACGATCTCCTGAGCGGACACCGTCCTGCCGACCTCGATCTAAATAGACCACGTCAAACTGTGCTTGCGAGACCCGACTTTCTTTAACCTCGACGATGAACCCTTTGAGCGAATGGCCCGAGGATGCAGAGGAAGCCGCTGCCCCGGAGGATTCTTCCTGGACTTGTACGGGCATGAGAGAATCGCCTTTTTGGATAGAGTCGTACGAGATCAGCACCTTAGCCGATACGGTTTTTTCCCGAGAATTTACACCGATGACTTCCGTCAGCCCTAAGATTCGGATGAGATCTCCCATGTATTTCCCGGTTTTCGGATGATAGACTTTTCGTACGACGCGATAGAGGGTATATCGGTCGCCCGCATGAGGCTGGGATCCGTTTTTGGGAAGGAAGTAGGCCGTTTCATCCTGGCCGATCAGCTGCCGGTCATCCCGTGCCCCTACGATGATGCCTGCGGCCCGCCGGCCGGTTAAAATATAACCACTGGAGGCAAGCAGGGCCGGGTCCAACGGTTTGACCGCTGCCACGGCAGTCTCTTCATGAATTTCAGTCTCGACCGCCGTTTCGATCTCGATGGGCGCCGGTTTTTCAACCGCCCCTGGCGGCGGTGTCGGCGTCGGTTGTGCGGTTTCGACCCACACCGCTTCTTGGGCAGGTTCTCCTCCCGGCAGCTCGATAACATTGCCGGGATGAATCAGGTCCGGGTTCAGAATCTGCTGGTTGTTCTTCCAAAGCTTTGGCCAGAGGAAGGCGTCTCGTAAATAGGCGTTGGAGATACCCCAAAGGGTATCCCCTTTTTGCACGGTATATTTTTGGGGGCCGGTCGGAGCCTCCGGAGCGGGTACCGGTAGCGTCTCTGGGGCGGAAGGGGACGCCTCTTCCAAAGGCGCCAGGATTTCCTCGGAAGGGGTTTCCTGACCCCAGCCGTCCGGGCTAATCCATGGAACGACCCACAAGAGGGTTCCCGTAAAGGCCAGGATGCTCAGCCACCGCCGACCGACATTCGCCATGCAGAAAACTTCTCCCAATTCGGTTTAATGCCAGCCTGTTCTTCTGAAGATGTTCAGCGTCCACACGATAGCATGTTGTCTTGAAAAGTCAAGCGGAAAATTGATTGAACCGGCTTGACTCACTCTACCGAATCCACTATAGTCATTTTCATTTTGTTCAGTATCATGGGAGGGTTTTCTCGGTGATTTTCTACAGGGCGCGCGGCTTTTTTAGATCACGGCCGGATGGGTGGCGCAGCCTCGTCGGAATAGCGTTTCTGTGCCTCACGCTTCCAGGCTGTAGCGGGAAGAGCACTATCGTCACGGCCATTGCGATCAATTCCGGGCATCCCAATATTCTATTTATTGCCACCAACGATGCCGTTTACAAAACCCGCGACGATGGGGCCACGTGGATCACCGCGACGGAGGGCCTCGGCAATACCCGTATCCTGTCGCTGGCCATTCATCCGATCCATGGGTCAACCGTTTATGCCGGCACGCTCGGGGATGCCGTTTACCGCAGCGTGGATGGCGGGAACCGATGGTCGATTATCAACGCGGGAATGAAGGAGCACGTGACCTACGTCAACGCGTTCGTGTTCCATCCGAAGAACCCCGATATCATCTTGGCGGCGACCACGGTGGGCATTTTCGAAACGAAGAATGGGGGGCTGATGTGGGAGGAACTCTCCAACAAGGGGATGGACAGTGTCTATGTCGTATCGGTCGCGATCGATCCGATCGAAACCGAGATCCTCTACGCCGGGACCAGCGGGGGGGTTTACAAGACCACGAACGGCGGGATGAACTGGGTCTCGATCAACCAGGGCCTGATCGAGGGGGAATTCCGAACCGCGCTGGCGCTGGGGATTAATTCGCTGCGGATGGATCCGGTGAACCGGATGATCCTTTACGCCGGTTCGACTCGCGGGGCCTTCAAGACGTCGGACGGCGGAAGCACCTGGATGGAAATACAGGAAGGCATGGGCGAGCCGTTCGTGGCCTCAATCGTCCTCCACCCTGTGGAGCCGAACGTGCTGTACGCGGGCACTCAGAACGGAGTGTACAAAACGACGGATGCCGGCGGACGTTGGAAGCCGCTGAGCAACGGGCTCGCGAATCGTAGCATCCGGTCGCTGGCAATGCACCCGAAAGATCCCAACATTCTGTATGCCGGGACTCAGGGGGGGCTATTTAAGACCATGAACGGGGGCGAGGGCTGGGTGATGTTGACGTTCGGAAAATAGGCGGGGGAAATCTGAGCTTTTGCTTTTCAAAAATTCTGCCGAAGGGGGGATTTGAACCCCCACGGGGTCACCCCCACTACGCCCTGAACGTAGCGTGTCTACCGTTCCACCACTTCGGCACTTATAGAGGGAGACACAATCTTCCACGGGAACTGGCTGGTGCAAGGCCCGTATCCTAACAGAGAACAGGGAGGGTGTCAATCGACGGTATTCAGTCAAGCCGGGGTGTCAAAATCGGGCGGTTTGTGATACATTATTACGCAATGCAGGCTTTAAGTACCAGCACGCTCCTCTTTAAAACCCTGTTTGTTTTTCCTGTTATTTCGTTTCTCCTTTCCGGATGGCTAACTATTCTCCAGGCTTCCGCGGATCCTGGCAAGCTGAACGCTGCTTTTTCACCGCCGGCCTATGCGGAAACCCGGTCTCCCTCGCCCACCCCGTCTGATGAACTTGCCGACTCAATCGCGCCCCTTCAGCAAGCACGACAACTGATCAACGAGGATCAGCTCGAAGAGGCGTCTCAAATCCTTAAGACGCTTCTGGCCCATGATCCGAACGCCTTCGAGGTCCGACAGGAATGGGCCCGCTTGCTGACAAAAATGGGGCGTCCAAAAGAAGCTGTTCCCGAGTATGAACGTCTCTATGTTTTGGATCCTCATAATCAAGATCTGCTTACGGAATTCGCATGGACGTTGATGCAAGCGTCGTATTTTAGCCAAGCTGCATCCATTTACAACCAGCTTCTTCAAGAAAACCCGACCGCGGTCGACCTGCATCTTCTTAAGGCCATGGCTTTGCATGGAATGGGAGATGACAAAGAGGCCATAAAAGAATACGAAACGGTACTAAAGCTCGCCCCATCCAACATAGAAGCCAGGGTCGGTTTGCAAGAACTCCAGGAGCTGCGACCGGGGCGGCTTCATCTGAAGGTGGGCGGCCTGTTATCGGTGATTGCGTTCGTTATCCTGGTAAGTCTCGTTGTCTTAACGTTTCGATCTTCACGTTCCCAATTTTCCAAAACAGTCGCCGCCCGCCTTAAAGAGATCTATATCCATTCCGTGGCTCTTGTCAGTTTGGTCGTGGCCACCTACTATGTCACCTGGCGATTGACGTATACGATGAATTGGGAAGCCTGGTGGTTTTCTATTCCCGTCTTTATGGCGGAGCTTTACGGCGTGCTGACCGCCTACGCATTTTTCTTCGTGGTATGGAGTCCGACACACCGGACACCGCCGCCCGCCCCGCCTGGACGAACCGTGGATGTCTTCGTAACCACCTATGATGAGGATCCGTCCATTCTTCGTAGGACCCTCCTGGGCTGTCTGGCGATTACCTATCCGCACGAGACCTATGTATTGGACGACGGTCACCGACCGGAGGTTGCGCGCCTGGCGCGAGAACTCGGATGCCGCTATATCTCCAGAGAAAAAAACATCCATGCAAAAGCGGGTAATTTAAACAATGCCCTGCGCCGGACCTCCGGAGAATTTATTGTGACGTTGGATGCCGATCACGTCCCGTTGCCTCAGTTCATCGATCGGCTCCTCGGTTATTTTAGCGATGACCAAGTCGCTTTTGTCCAGACACCCCAGGACTTCTACAACGTGGATTCTTTCCAGCATCGCCTGGATGCCAAACATCGACGGATGTGGACGGAACAGTCCCTCTTCTTCTCCGTCATTCAACCCGGTAAGGACCGCTGGAATTCGGCCTTTTTCTGCGGAAGCTGCGCTATTATTCGCCGCAGCGCTCTGAAAGACGTCGGAGGGTTTGCCGAAGCCACCGTTACCGAAGATCTGCACACCTCCATCTTGCTCCACGCAAAAGGACACCGATCGGTTTATCACAACGAAAGCCTTGCTTATGGATTGGCCGCGGCAAGCGCCCTCCCATTCCACGTACAACGCCTTCGCTGGGGCCAGGGCGCCATGCAGGTACTGGTCCGCGACAACCCCTTGTGGGTCAAAGGCCTGACGGTCCCTCAACGAATCTCTTATCTGTCATCCACAACCACTTATTTCGACGGTTTTCAGAAACTGATCTACTATCTTTCACCCGTCGTCTATTTCTTGACCGGGGTTCTGCCGATCAAGAGTTTCGGCGTCGTGTTTTTGCTGCATTTCATTCCCTATTTTATTCTGCTCCTTCTGAGCTTCGAGTTGATGTCGCGAGGGCACGGCTCGACCTGGATGACCGAACAATATAATATGGCCAAATTTGCAACCTTCATGAAAACCAGCCTTGGACTGTTTAGTAAAAAGCGGCTGCAGTTCCAGGTCACCCCGAAATCCCGCGATAGAGAGACAGATGACCGCCTTGTTTACCCTCAACGTCTCATATTTCTTTTAAACGTTACAGGAGTCGGCGTTGGAACCTTGCGCTACTTTTGGAAAGGCGATCTCGAAACGTTGGCCTTTTTTGGAAATCTTTTATGGGCCTTTCTGATTTTGGGGCTCGCCTCGGTCATGATCCGATTCAGTCGGAGCAAGATCCAGTTCCGGACGGATTACCGCTTTTTGTACCTCATCCCATGCACTTTTTTCCCGTTAGAAGGAGACCCACACTCCACGCAGATCGGGCTGATTCGTGACTGTCACGAGACCGGCGCCTCGTTGATCACGGCCCAGCCGATTCCTGATGCCACCAATATCCATCTTTCCATGACCGTGGGTGAGCGGCCCTTGTCTATAGAAGGCGTCGCGGTCCATTCGGATCGTGAACGGACGGGCCGTCGAACATTTTTTCAGCACGGCGTCCGTTTCACCAAAATACGTCGGGAGGATCAAGATCATCTGATCCGATACAACTTTGAGTACTCGGTTCCCCAATTTATGCAGACGTTCAACAAACCCCGGACCGTCTTTGAACAATTGGAGCGCTATCTCAAGCAGGAGCAGCGGAAGCAAAAACGCTGGGCCTTGTCTTTACCGACCACCCTCCGATACCGATTACAAGATGCGGCACATGAAATCTTAGCCGCCACGGACGACATCAGCGAAGGCGGCCTATCCGTCATCACAACCGAGACGCTGCCGATGCCGGGATCGGTTGATTTTACGATCACGCTGGCGGATCAACAAATCCAGGGAAGCGGTACGATCTTGCATAAGCAGAATCTCTCGTTTGAAAATTTTCCGATGTCTCGTTATGTGCTTCAATTCCAGACGTCCGCATCCGGTCAAATGGACTGGCTCAAACAATTAAGCGCCTTGTTCGGCTTGACTCATTTAAGGTAAGATAGGCGGCACAATCGAGATGAAATTCGTTGTCTTTATGCCCAAGGGAGGTTTACCGATGAAAGATTTCCGGATCTGGATCATCGTCTTATTTTTAGTAGGAATCCCGCTTCCATCTTGGGCGATCGAAGGGTTCTCGGGTTCCATCTGGGGAACCGCGATTTATGAAACAACGGATTCCAATCCCAAAACCCTGGGAAGCATCCGTCAAGGAGTCGACTGGTTCAAGCGTTACGATCTTACGTTTTCCACCTACGGACAGTTGCGGTACCGTTTTGAACGAAACGAGGCTCAGTTCTTTAATGCCTACGGGCCTTCCGTCGGGATGGCTGTCAGGCATGGCAGTCTGCGTCTGGGCTGGGAACACCAATGGGACCGGTTGACCGGACCGGACAAGACCAATAAGACATCCCAGATCTTTTTTGACTGGTGGTACGGATGGGACCTGAAAAACCTAAAGCGGTGATGCGATCCTTCCTGCGGGCCGGGGTCTTGGCATTGCTGGTGGCATTGCCGGCTTCTTACGGCATCTATAATATTTTCCGTCCGGAACAGTACCCGATCAAGTTCCTACGGGGGGATGTCATTCAGGTTAACGACACCTTGCTGTTCGGCCCCTATCCAACCGAACAGGAAATAAAACGGCTGAAAAGGCAGGGAGTAACCGAACTGATCAGCCTTATGGATTCTTCGATGCCGTTCGAATCCCCGCTCATTGGAATGGGAAAACGCCTGGCCGAAGAAAACGACCTATCCTTTAAGAATGTTTCTCTCTCCTATCTGCCCAACTTAAAGTCCAAGTCCAACCTATCTCGAGTCAACGAGTTGGTCTTATACCTTCGTGAGAACTCCCACAAGAAAAAATATGTCCATTGTTATCTGGGCCGTCATCGCACCACTCTGGTCAAGGAGCAATATCTTCAGGCGATTCATGAGGATCAAAAGGATCACAATTAAAGTTCAATACTATCTCACCTAGTACTATGACTGGGACCTGAAACATCCGTAAGGCAGATCGGACGGTCCATCCAACCTGTTGACAGCCCCGCACCGTTTTGACTATACTGTGCCTCCTCAATCAACCTACAGACACGGCGAAGGAGTGGACCATGAAGGTGATTTTGCGTGAAGATGTCGAAACATTGGGCCGAATGGGGGATCTGGTGAACGTTGCGGACGGCTACGCCCGAAACTTTCTGATCCCCAAGAAGAAAGCGGTCGAGGCCACGATGAAAAGCGTCAAGGTGCTGGAACACGAGAAGCGACTGATCGCCGACCAGGCCCGGAAGGTCAAGAAAGAGTATGAAGTCCAGGCCGAGAAGATCAACGCCACGCCGATCACGATCCCGGTGCAGGTGGGAGAAGAAGGAAAGCTGTTCGGCTCCGTGACCAACAAGGACATCGCGGAGGCTTTATCCAGGGAAGGTATTGAGATCGACAAGCGGAAGATCCTGCTTGAGGATCCGTTGAAAGCGATCGGCAGCTTTACGATCCCCATCCAGGTTTATCACGATGTGAAGGCCCACTTGAAACTTACCCTCATCCAACAGGCCTGATCCCCTCCGTCCGAGCCCTTTTCCCCCCGCCCCGGCTGATTGCTATTGCTCGATGGTTTGGGCTATAATCAGCCCGTTTTTTAACGCAGAAAGGATCCCCGATGCAGCACCCAGCCCGTCGGCCGGACGGCCGGCGAAACGACGAATTGCGGCCGGTCAAGATCACCCGGCCCTATTTAAAGAACGTCGAAGGATCGGTCCTGATCGAAATGGGGGACACGAAAGTCATCTGTACGGTCACGGTTGATGAGTCCGTGCCCCCGTTCCTCCGAGGGAAAAAGAAGGGCTGGCTCTCGGCCGAATACGGCATGCTGCCCCGTTCCTCGCACGAACGCATTCCGCGCGAGTCGGTGCGGGGCCGGGTCGGCGGCCGGACCCACGAAATTCAGCGGCTCATCGGCCGATCGCTTCGTGCCGTGATGGACCTGGAAGCCCTGGGCGAGCGCACCCTCTGGATCGATTGCGACGTGATCCAGGCCGACGGCGGAACCCGGACCGCCGCGATCACCGGCGCCTTTATCGCACTGGCCGACGCCCTGGCACACGCCCAAAAAGAGGGACGGATCGATCGCATTCCGATTAAGGATTACCTGGCGGCCGTCAGCGTGGGCCGGGTGGGGGGACAGTCCATGCTGGATCTGTGCTATGTCGAGGACTCCAACGCCGAGGTGGACATGAACGTCGTCATGACCGGAAGCGAAAAGTTCGTCGAGGTCCAGGGAACGGCCGAGCGTCATCCCTTCAGCCGCGCCGAGCTGGACGGACTGATGGCTCTGGCTAAAGAAGGCGTAACCCAGCTCGTCAACCGCCAGAAGAAACTACTAAAGGGGCTTCGGTTCGGCGCGTCATGAAAGAGATCGTGATCGCGACAAACAACCGGCACAAGGTTGAAGAGATCTCGGCGATCTTGCAAGGGCTGCCGGTTCGACTGATCCCCCTTTCGGACTATCCCGGTGCGCCGGAGTTGAAAGAGGAAGGCGCAACCTATGCCGAGAACGCGCTGCACAAGGCGCTCACGGTCGCCCGGTTCACGGGGAAATGGGCCCTCGCGGATGATACCGGTCTGGAAGTGGATGCGCTTGATGGACGGCCGGGCCTCTATTCCGCGCGATTTGCCGGGGAGGGCGTCACCTTTGCCGATAACAAACGCAAGCTCCTTCGGCTTATGGAACCGATCCCGACCGAAAAACGGACCGCCGCGTTTCGGACGGTTCTGGCGCTGGTCGGTCCGTCGGGAGAGTCGCAGGTGGTGGAGGGGGTTCTTCACGGCCGGATCGCCGAGAAGGAGCAGGGGACCGGCGGTTTCGGCTACGACGCGCTGTTCTTTATTCCGGAACTGGGCAAGACCTATGCGGAGCTGACGGCCGATGAGAAGAACCGCATCAGCCATCGGGCTCTCGCCGTTCAAAAAATCAGAGAGTTCTTGCTGAAAACCGTCGGGGTGTAGCGCAGCCTGGTAGCGCACCTGCCTTGGGCGCAGGGGGTCCTCGGTTCAAATCCGGGCACCCCGACCATTCGTTACGAGGGTACTTGGGAGACCGGATTTGGTTCCGTAAGGTTGGCCTGGCGGCAAGATTGTATTCCGCTCCTTCGGAGCGGTGCGTTATCAAATCCGGGCACCCCGACCATTTGTTACACAGGATTAAAATTCATCTCTTGCGCCCGTAGCTCAGGGGATAGAGCATCTGCCTTCTAAGCAGAGGGTCGCAGGTTCAAATCCTGCCGGGCGCGCCAGATCTCTATCATTGCTAACGACAGCGGTTTTGGGAGAGAACGATGATCAGGATATTCAGACGGGGCTTTTGCAGATGGATTTATTCAGCGCCGGCCGCGGTTCTGATTCTTGCCTTCATCGGTGCGGTGGGCTGTTCCAAGCCATCCGACACGATTCGCATCGCCGTGGCCGGCCCGATGACGGGAGACCAGAGCAAGCAGGGCGCCGATCTAAAAAACGGCGTCGAACTGGCCGTGGCAGAGTGGAATGAGAAGGGCGGCGTGCTCGGAAAAAAGATCGAACTTTGGGTCGGCGATGATCAACACGACCCCAAGCAGGCGGTATCGATCGCCAACAAGTTCGTCAACTCCGGCGTCGTGGGCGTGGTGGGTCATTGGAACTCCAGCGCGTCCATTCCGGCGTCCGAGGTCTATCACCGGGCCGCTATCCCGATGATTACGCCGGCCTCGACCAACCCGCAGGTGACCGATCGGGGATATGCAAACGTCTTCCGCGTCTGCGGGCGCGACGATCAACAGGGTCGGGTGGCGGCCGAGTTTGTCGTGACGCAGCTCAAGGCCAAACGGGTTGCGGTGCTGCATGACAAGACCACGTATGGACAGGGCCTGGCGGATGAGTTCAAGAAGTCCCTGGCCGCCATCGGCGGCGACCGGATCGAGGTTGTATATTACAGCGGGATTATTCAAGGGGACAAGGATTTTCGCGGCGTATTGACGACCGTGGCTTCCAAAAAGCCGGACGCCTATTTCTTCGGCGGAATCTATCCGGAAGGAGGGCTTCTGGTCAAGCAGGCGAAAGAGGTCGGCTTGAAGGCCCCCATGGTGAGCGGCGACGGCGTGATCGATCAGGTCTTTGTCCAGATCGCCGGCCCGGCCGCCGACGGAACCTATTTGACCTTCAGTCCGGATACGACCAAGCTGCCCATGGCTCAGAGCGTGCTTCAGTCGTATCGCGCAACGTACGGCGAGCCCGGGCCGTATTCCTTCTATGCCTATGACGCCGCCCAGGTGCTGCTGAATGCCATTGAAAAAGCCGGTACGACGGACGGATTCGGAGTGGCTCAAGCCATCCGGACCGGCGTTCACGAAGGCATCACCGGCCGAATTCAGTTTGATCCGAAGGGGGATCTGCTCACGACCCAATACGTTGTCTGGGTCACGAAGAACGGGACGTTCGAAGAATTCTGGAAACCGTCGGAGGGGTAAAGCCATTCTTGAAAAGGGAATGATACTGGTCGCGACGCCCACCTTGCTGGATCCGAACTTCCGGCAGACGGTGGTGCTGCTCTGTGAGCACGGGGCCGGCGGTGCGATGGGGCTTGTGCTGAACCGTCCCACCACGGTGCCGCTTTTAAAAATCTATCCGGAGGCCGGAAAGCTGCATGGCTGGGAAGACTCGGTCTATGTGGGCGGTCCGGTCCAGACCCATGCACTGATAATCCTGTATCAAGGAGAGCCGGCTCCGAACACCCATCCGGTATTGGAGGACAGCCACCTCACAGGTGATCTGCAACTGCTGGAGACGATCGACCGCTTCCTCGGACCCGAACGGCGCATCCGATTTTATCAGGGCTACGCCGGTTGGGCGCCCGGCCAGCTTGAGATGGAACTGAGCGCCGGCGGCTGGAAATTAATTCCCGGCGATTCAAACATCGTGTTCCAGCCCGATCCCCTCCGCATCTGGCCCAAAATGATTCAAACCATCGACGAGGAATGGACGGCCTATGCCGAGATGCCTCCCGACCCCAGGTTAAATTGATCTAATTTTGTTATATTTCATGCCAAAACGTCCGTAAACACCTGCGCATCACCAAGTCATAAATGTACTACAAAATAATTATTGACTTACTTTTATAGTTATGTTATACGTATTATCATAACGGGCTACATTGGGGGGGGGTGCGATGGAAACAGCAGTCACTATTAAAGGGCAGGTTGTCATTCCGGCGAAGCTCCGGCATCGTCTGGGAATCAAGAAGGGGACGAAGCTCTATATTGAAGAGCGGGACGGCGAGTTGATCCTCCGTCCGTTGAACCGGGACTATTTTAAAAAGATGAGCGGCGCCCTCAAGGGGACCGGGCTTCTAAAGGCTTTGGAGGAAGAGAGACGGGAAGATCTCAAACGCGAGGAGGAGGAAATTGGCCGGCACAAAGGTTCTCGATAGCTGGGCCTTGATGTGTTATCTGGAGCAGGAAGCCGGGCACGAGAAAGTAATCGACCTCTTCGAGCAGGCTTCGCATTCCTCCAAACCGCTTTTGATGTGCGTCGTCAATTGGGGCGAGGTTTATTATCAAATTATGAGGCGTTTGGGAGAAGCCAAGGCCCAGGAGATCGAACGACTGATCCGATCCTTTCCGATCCACTTGGTTGAGGTGGACCAAGACCTCACTAGAGAAGCCGCGCGCTTCAAGGCCACCAAACGGATGTCCTATGCCGACTGCTT
>CAKKOZ010000019.1:0-1956 GCA_919901335.1 Nitrospiria bacterium
AGCGGGATGCCGCTCTCGGCCGTCACCGCGGTCGTCACGGTGACGGTCTGTCCGGCCGGAACGACCTTCGCCGCACGCGTCTGGGAGGGCACCGTATCTGCGGCCGGCTGGTTCTGGACCGTGCCGCCGATCGTAGGATTCCTGTGAACATTCACCGACCCGGCCGTTGTCGTGGTGCAGGTGGTTCCCGGCGCAGCCGCATCCTGCTGCTTCAGGTTGAGAATCGTGATCGTCTCGTTCGTGCCCACGCCGAGGGCGCGCATGTCCGCGAAGATCGTGACCGGGCCGATGCCGGCGGGGCTGTCCTTGAAGGTCAGGCGGATGTAGCCCTCATCGTCAGTATTGCTCGTGTCGGCCTTCATCAACGGAAGCACGGATTTGAGCGTGATCTCGGTGCCGCTCCCTGCCCGGGTGGACGGCGTTATGTCGGTCCATTCCCAATTCCCGAGACCGGTCGTCTTATCAACCTTCAGGACCTCGAGTTTCTCCAAGTAGGCATTGGCATTGCTCCATGTCAGTGTGATCTTGTTCAGCTTCAGATCCAGCACCGAGTTGCTGTTTTTAATCCCGAACCGTACGATATGATGGAAATCGTCCACGGTCGTGATGTCCGACGTGACGGTTTTGGCGGTATCCACCTCGATCCCGCCGTTTTTGATCGCAAGGCGCGTCGTGGCCTCGGCCGTGTACTGCTCGCCGTCCACCGCGACAACCTTGAAATCGTACGAGGCGTCGCAGAATTTGGACGTATCAAGATGGGTCGAATCCAGGTAATTGGGAAAATGATAATATCCGTCGGCGTACCTCGGCGCGTAATCAATATTAGCGCTGTTGTTGGGGAACGGAACATTGCCGGGATTCAATCCGCTGGCCGCCGTGCCGTACCGGGCATCGGCCGTGTAGCTGACGGCCGGAGGGCCGGGATCGTTGATGTAAAACTGGACCTGGGCCGAGGTCGGGGGGACGACAACGTTGTTATAGGCCACTGAGCCATAGGCCGGCGGGTTCTTGTAATCAAACCCTTGATCACCAAAGATTGAGGAGTCCGGCGTGCAGTCGGTCGGGTCCGCCACCCAGGTTATGAATCGAGTGGCCGTAGCGCTGAGTAGACCGACCACGGCCGTGCCGTCGGTGGGCACCGGCGAGCCGGACGCGGTGGTTCCCGGATAAATCAAGTGGTTCGCGTTTTTTACCGGAAGCAGACTGGGCGCGCAGGCGCCGGTGAAGACCTCGCCGGTGGCGCTTGGGGTTTCGTCGCCGCAGCCCGTCCCCAGATCGTCATAGCTCGCCACCTTCACATCATAGTTGGTATTACTGGCCAGACCGTTGATAATATATTCACCGGTCGCGGGCAGCGATGGGGTCGGAATGTCGGTCGACAGGGTCCAGCCGGAGGCTCCCTGCACACGGTAATAGATCCTCACGCCCACCGGAATGCTCTCACTGGACGAAGGCGCCGGCACGGACCACTTGAGAATGGCGACAGAGGTGTCATCCCCGGCCTCCAGATAGGTAAGGGTGGGCGTCGGCGGCTTCTTGCCGTTGTCGGGCGGCGTGACGCCCGGCGAGACGGTGGAGTCCGGCTTGACGCTCTGGACCGTGGAGCGGGCGCTTGGAGTGTTGCACCGATCCACCACGGTAACCGTGTAATAATAGATCTGGCAGTTATTGGGACCGCCCCCGCCGACAAGGGTATTCGCATCATTGTCCACATACTGGGTGGTATGGCTCGTCCCTCCGCCGACGGTCTCCGAGATGGGAAGCGCGAATTCATTTGCGATCAGGACCTCGCCGGCCATGGTGGGATCGGTCGACCGATACAGCCGGTATCCGGCCAGTCCGGCCGCCGGGCCGCCCGGGGGGTTGACATTGGTTGTCACGCTCCCCCAACTGACCGTGACCTGGTTGTCGGCCGCCACGGCAAGGGGATTGCCGGGGGCCGAGGGAGTCAACGTC
>CAKKOZ010000019.1:2056-19977 GCA_919901335.1 Nitrospiria bacterium
TAGTATCCCGCCAGGTCGCCGGTGGTGTCGTTCGGCCGGTCCCAGGTGACGCGAATGATCCGGCAGCCGCCCGTGATAAAGGCCTGCACGTTGGTGGGGCAGGGGGGCCGCGTCGTGTCCTTGGACAGATCCGTGTTGCGGAGAACCACGTCCGATGCCAGCGATCTCCGACGGTAGCCGTCCAGCATCACAGGATCCTTAAAATCCTTGTCGGGCTTGTCGGTTCTCACGGTCAATTGAAGCGTGATGCGCTTTACGGACGCGGCGGCTGCGGCATCCAGCACCAGGCAGTCCGCATCCACCCCCAGCTTGCAGTTCTTAGCGTTATAGAAGGTGACGATGAGATTCTCGACATTGGCGCCAAAATTGACGATCGAACCGGTCGTCGCGCCGGTGTTCATCTGGCGGGTGAGCCAGGGATGTTTCGGATCGTCTTTATTGATCGCATAGATCAAGTTATCCAGCTGGTTGTCGCCGTTAAAATCGCCCTGGAGTTGGAGCTGGCGCGGGATCCCGGATGTGGGATTGAGCTTGCTTGGGTTTTCCAGCAGGTTCAAAATTCCATTCGTTCCCCCCGCCAGGCTGGGGTTATAACCCGCCAGGCGAAGCTCGCGCATGAGCTGATCCATCACCACCCGGGCCGTCTGCTGCATGTCAACCACCTGCTCCTGCACGGTGGTGGTCCGGATGCTGTTGGTGTAAATCTGGTAGACCCCGGCGAAAATCAGTCCGGCGATCACCAGGGCCACGAGCAGCTCGACCAGTGTGGCGCCCTGCTGCGTCTTCAACGGTTTTGGCGGTCTCGTTTTTCCGCTGTGATGGATACGGCTCATCGTTTCACCTTCGATCGGTTAGTAGTTCCCCGTTGTGGATTCGACACGAACCACATGGATGTTTTTGTCCGCATGGGTCGTCAGATTGCATTCGTTGGGCTGAGGCGTCCCGCCCCAGACGACACAGGCCATCAACCAGATCATTCTTGGCTGGGGATAGTTCCGTTTCACTCCCCACACCAGCGTCATTCCAGCCGGAAGCGGGCTAACGGCCGGTGGGCTGACGTATTTGTAGGTCCATAGCCCGTCGCCCCCGCCGCCGGTCAATTCATCCCCGTTTGTTCCGCTGTCGTTGGGCGGATTGGACTCCGGCGGCGAGAGCACGGCCGGGTCGTCCGAACAGACCACCGGATACCCGCCGGTGCCGCAGCTCCCATAGAGCGGCTCGTAGTCGGTGTTCCGCAGCTCCTCGATCTTGTCCTGGGCCAGCGCGGTGGCCTGCATCATTTGATTTCCGAAGGTGTTCCCTCTAACCGACGTGATGATCATTCCGGAGACCCCCATCAAACCGACCGCCAGTACGACCATGGCGATCAGCAGCTCGAGGAGTGTAAAACCCGTGTTATTTAATCGTCCTCTTATCATCTTCATTCCCATGCCGGCGGACTGGACTTGGCATTCCACCGGTAGAGCTTGGCCCGCCCGGTCGTCCCCTCGACCTGGACGCAATAGGCCGATTGATTGGGGTCCAGTGTATTCGTCAGGTAGACGACGCCCCCGGGATAGAAAGTTCCGTTTCCGTCCACCGAGGAGCCGCGGATATCAAATCGGGCCATGCTACCACCCGGGAAATAAATCGGCTCATGGCTCGTGGTCTCTTTGCAGGCACCGGTACTGCCGCCCACCCCGAACCGGACCCCTTTGTAATCCTTTTCGAAGTCAACCGTCTTATCGATCGTCGTCACGCCTGCGGCCTGACAATTAGCAGCACTCACCAGTTGGTAGCTCGTGCTTGTGAAGCAGACCAGGTAAGGCGTGTTGTTGGCCACCGCACGGGACCGGGCCAGCCGAAGATCCGCGTGCATTCCCTGGGCTGCCGCCTTGGCTCTTTGACGGGGGAGATCCGAAACGTACGCCGGGATCGCGATGGCGGCTGTAATCATAACAATCGCCAGAACCACCATCAATTCGGTCAATGTCACCCCTTTTTTATTTGTCAGATTCGTCATCGAAACTCCGCTACAACAGTTGCAACAGCAACAATGCAACCGATATGCCATTTTCAGGTTCAGACGAGACAAATTAAACACCTTATAAATCAATATGTAAATAGATTTTAACATGATACGGCCTTGTCGCCCGATAGCGAATGTCCAACTTGTGACATAGGGCTATGTAACGGATTACACAACCGCCATTGACAGAGGACCACCGGATGGCGTATTTTGAAAATGTTTTCCGTCAATAGTTTAACTCTCTTTTCAACTATGTCAAGGAGGCAGACCATGAGCGACAGGATTCGGAAGGTCGATTATTTTTATATCAAAGCCGCCGATAAACCGGGAGAGGGGGCAAGCGTCTTGAAGGCCCTTCGGGACGAAGGCATTAATCTTCTGGCGTTTTCCGGATTTCCAGAAGGCCCAAAGGCCCAGATTGATTTCATCCCGGAAAATCCGATTGCATTTGAGGCCGCCGCAAAACGCGTCGGACTGAAACTAAGCAAGAAGAAGAGCGGCTTCTTAATCCAAGGGGAGGATCGGCCCGGAGCGGTGGCCAATATCATGGGAAAACTGTCCGACGCAAAGATCAACATAACCGCCGTCGACGCCGTCTGCGCCGGCGAAGGCCGCTACGGCGCCGTTCTCTGGGTCAAGCCAAAAGACGTCGCCGCCGCCGCCCGGGCCTTGGGCGCCACATAGAAAACGCGAGCGCTTAATCAAAAACCAGATCATAGTATTCGGGCTGGATTTCAAGAGCCGACAGGGCATCCAGTTCCTCCTGGGTGTAAATCCGGCGGTACAGGCCCGTTACCGTAAGCGGCATGGAATCCGGAACGGGCAGCTTGGCATACAGATCTCCCACATATTGGTAATCCATGCATGGATCGCACAAAAACGCCGACTCTTGCACGTAGCTCTCCATACGTATTGTAAGCGACGTACGGTAGAAGTGAGCAGCGTAACCGCCTGTAGTTTCATTCTTTATTATTTCCCGCCGACTGTCGCCAGAGTCTGCGCCCAACCCGTAGCCGCTTAATTGAACGAGCTCCCATTGGTCGTAGTAGCTGACAAACAGATCAGGCGTCAGCCAGTACCCCGAGTAGACATTCATCTGGGCAGACGAGTAGGAAAAGACTTGTTGTCCTCCCGGAAGTTGCGGATTCGAAGTCTGTTGTTTATAACCTTCCTGGCCAAGATAGATGTAATAAGTCAGCCCCAGAATAAAGACCGAGTTGTCCTTCAAGATCACTTTAAGCTCTCGGAAGCCTCCATAAGAACCTGCCAACTCCACGCGCCAAGTCTGAGGCGGCTCGGGCGTGTCACCCCCCTGCCAGTTTCCGTCCGGCATTTCTTGCCCATTGATGAATAATTTACCGAAGCTGACTTCGATCCTCTTCATCTCCCCATAGGTCACAAATCGGCCGGTTAAAATCTGCTGAGACAGGTCCCAGGACCGGCTGACTCCATCTCTCGCTTCCAACCTGTAATAAGGAGAGGTTTGAGGGCAGTCGTAACCAGCGCAGTGGAGATCCTGAGTCATGGAGGACCCAGTGAGCGTCGCATATTCCTGAATGATGAAAACATAATTGAAATCGGGGTCGAACTTGCGTGCGATGACCGCTCCTTCTTCGGCTCCTAAAAGGCCGCGGAAGACCACAGTCAACCGAATGTTCTGCGCATCGGAAGGTATGGGCTGAGGGAACGAGAATGGGAAGGAATCTCCATCTTCCGTTCGTGGGAGGCCCGTGATGCTCAGAGGATCGGAAACATTAAAAATCTCGTCCTCGCTGCCGGCTAACCGGTACTGTGCAACAAGTGTCAAACTACCACTCCCGGCTTCTTCATTCCCCGTCAAATTAATCACCTTTAGGGAGATCCTGTTTTCCGTATCGAAGGTCACATCCTTGCCCTCGATCTTGCCTCGGAAGAAGTAGTTGAGCAAGCCAGCCGAGTAGCCCACAGCGCGCGGAATCAGAAGCTTGGCGTAGTCGTCATAAACGTTGGTATCGAGGATTGGAATTTGGGGTAGAGGGGAGCTTAATAGAGGATATTTTTGTCGGTAGTAGTCAATCCAGTCCACGGCTGCCAGCAGGTAGCCTTGGCCCCCTTTTGTTTCACCATCCTGTATTTTTAAATAGTATTCCCTGTCGTAGGGCTCGCCAGAACTTCGGATAAAGTTAGCCGTGGTTCGACTCGCCCTATCCAGCCGGGGGTAGGAGAAATTCGCGTTTCCAATCGTGTCATCGCTAAAGAAATTGGCATTGGAATATTCCGAGATACCGATCACATTGCCTACAGCGACGCCGGGATTCGTCCCGCCGTATTGGTTGGTGTCGATAAACGAGGCAATATCGTTGATGGTCCCGCCGAACGGCATAAAACCGTAGCCGGGAAGCTGGCCATTAACTTTTGTCTCTGACCATTTCTCATAATTAAAGAAGATATAGTGTCCATCATCCCTGGAATGGGCCGGAACCGAGGCGTCCTGAACCAGGTGCATCAATTGACCCAGCCCCCGGAAGGTGTCGGAGAAATTCTTGTCCCTTGCCGTCTTATCCGAAGCGGTCAGAGCCTCGAAAAAATATTCCCGAACATCATTCCAGGAATAATATCCTCCAGGACTCTGCGTTCCTTTCGGCAGCAGCCCCCATTGCGCGGAAGATCTCCCGGAAAGAAAACCGGTACCCCAGATCCCGCTGAATCCTTGATCCGTCAGCGGATTATGAAAATGATTGACGGAGCGTAGGTACGGAAGCCCTCCGGGCGGCTCGTCTTCGAAACGACCGCCGTTTCTTATAGAAATGAAAGCCTCCTTTTCATCAAAGAATTCATTAATTCCCTTTTGTAGGCCTAACTGGTCTTTGAGGTATAGATCTAAAGAAAAACTGTCAAACTGCCCTTTTGCGACGGTCTCGTTTATCGCCTCATGAGTTGAAACATTAAACGAAAGCACAGCCGAATCCTCAAGGATCAAAAACCCGATCACAACCGCGACGAACATTAATCGTTTCATTTTTTGTCCCCAGGCAACTTATATAGATCGCCGGCAGGTTTTCCGGTTAGGTATTCCCAGTCCTTACGGATCGCTCGAATGAATTCTTTCTGCTGAGGCCACAATCTCTCATCGCCAACCGGCCCCGGGTGTGCTTGCTTTCGTCCTTCTACTGTCTGAAGCTTTGGCAGACCTACTACCGAATATGTTCCAAAGGTTTGTTTATATAACGTCCAAAACGGTTCGGTATTCAAAACATCAGCATCAAAAGGAATGTCTAGGCTTTTTATCCTCCCAAAAGGGTTCTTGAGAGGAATAAACGGTGAGACATTCCCTCCAAATTTATCGAAGTAGACAACCTTGCTCTTTTCATCCATCATGGACATGCCTTTTTCGTAAATGATGCCTTCTTTCTCCTCTCGAGTCGTACCTTCTCTCGATAATCTCTCCAAACTTTCCTTGATCGGATAGATCAAGAAGCTGTGATAAGTTGGATAGCTGCCATACCCCGGCTTGTAGATGATAAATGTTACCTTATCAGACCACTCAGACCATGAGAAGGGTTGGATAATCGTCGTGTAGGATGGAATATGAAACTCGCCGGCTTTATCCGTAAGCGTTTCTCGAACATTAAAAACAGAACTTCCTGAATGCGCAGGCCCCAATGTTGTTTTCAAATAACTTGCGACCACCACCGCCCCTTCAATCGGCTCCTTCGTCTCGGCATCGATCACCCTTCCGTGAAAAGCCGGCTTGTGATAGATCAACCACCCCGCATGCCCCGCATCTGGTAGCATAAACAGGATCGTCACGAACAAGACCATCAAACCTATGGTTTTTCTCATTCGTCTGCTTTCCTTCATGATGCGATCACCCTAAAACTTTCCGATGCGCCAAATCCCATCAGCATCCAATATGAACGGCACGTAATACGAATACGTCGCCCCGCTTCTTGTTGTCCGAAGCTCCATCTCCGCTTGTCCCGGTGTCATTTCGATAAACCGGATGTCGGCCATATCGGTCGCGATCTCGCCAAGCACAGGAGCCAATGCGTCAAACTGCTCCCGGTAGATCGGACGCACGGCTTCTATAAAGTAGCCCAGTGCGGTTTCGATCTCACCTTGCCCCAAGGCTGTTCTCATCGTCTCCCACCGAGCAATCAGCGTGGTTTGAAGTTCCTGAGCTGACAAGACATTGACGGCAAATGTGTCGGTGTGGACATCCCCCATAACCGTCATGACTGTGGCCGTGGCCAAGTAGAGGCCCGGCGTGGTGTAGGTAAACGAAAACACCGGGGTCGGAGTTGGTGGGGTGGTACCGGGCTCTTCCCAGGAGAAGTCGACTACACCGTCCCCATCGGCATCCAGGTCGTAAAGGTATATCAGAGTCCCAGGACCAAGTCGCAACGAAAACTCAGCCGTGAGCGGCGCCGTCCCGCTCTCCGGATTGGCCTCCAGCGTGATCGGATTTGTCGCCCCGTCCGACGTTACCGCAATGGAGGCCGAAAGACTGTTTCCCTCAACGTCGGTCGCCGTGGCGGTGAGGATATTAATCCCGGCCACCAGCGGGACATGATTGACCGCGAACTGATCCCCGCTTACTTGCGATAGAACTCCATTGACCATCACTCCCACATCGCCATTGTCGGAGCTGACAGTTCCCTGAACCAATACGGACGACGAGGTGATGAAACTTCCATCAGCCGGTGATGTAATCGAAAGCCGGATCGAGTTGGGAATCACGGTGAAATCAAGCGCATTCGAGATCCCTCCGCCTGGAGAGGAATTGATGACCGTAACCGGAAAAATCCCGGCCGTTGCAATCATCGAAGCCGGCACCTCGGAGGTGAGCTGTGTACTACTGTAATAGGTGGTGATGAGCGGCACACCATTGAAAAAGACGGAAGAGCCCGGTATAAAGCCTGATCCGTCCACGATTATGGTAAAAGAACCTGTCCCTGGCACAGCCAAGTTGGGAGAAATAGAGGTCAGTGTAGGAACTGGGTTGTTTACCGTAAGGGTTGTGCTCCCGCTGATGTTGCCTCCAGTGCCAAATCCAGAGACCGCCACAGGAATGTAGGAATCGGTCGTGGTCCCGTTGCCGAGTTGGCCAGAACCGTTACTTCCCCAGCACTTGATCGTCCCATCGGCAAGAACTGCGCAGGTATGAGAGTACCCGGTTGCGATCATATTAGCCGTGATGATCCCGAAAACCGAGACAGGGAAGGATGAATTGGTTGTCGTCCCGTTGCCGAGTTGGCCGTAAAAGTTCCAACCCCAGCATTTCACCGGACCGTCCGAAAGAACCGCGCAGGTGTGATAAGCTCCGGCCGAAACGGCCACAGCCGTGGTGATCCCTGAAACCGCGACAGGGCTCAAAGAATTCGTTGTGGTTCCATTGCCGAGCAAGCCGACAATGTTCCAACCCCAGCATTTGACCGTCCCATTTGCAAGAACTGCGCAGGTATGAGAGTACCCGGTTGCGATGGTTGTGGCACCGGTGATCCCGGAAACCGTCACGGGCGTTAGGGAAAAGGTGGTTGTTCCATTGCCGAGTTGGCCGAACACGTTATACCCCCAGCACTTTACTGTGCTGTTCGATAGAACAGCACAGGTGTGATGGTATCCAACTGAGATACCGACAGCAGTGGTGATTCCCGAGACCGCAACAGGGGTTGAAGAATTGGTTCCCGTCCCGTTGCCAAGCTGGCCCCAAAAGTTTAACCCCCAGCACCTTATTGTACCGTCCGACAAAACCGCACAGTTGTGGCCTCCCCCGGCTGCAATACTAACGGCCGTGGTAATCCCCGAGACCGCAACAGGGGTTGAAGAATTGGTTGTCGTCCCATTGCCGAACTGGCCGTAGAGGTTAAAGCCCCAGCACTTCGCTGTGCCATCCGATAGGACTGCACAGGTGTGATTAGTGCCCGCCGCAATACTAACGGCCGTGGTAATCTCGGAGACTGAAACAGGGATGGAGGAATTAGTCGTCGTTCCATTGCCGAGCTGGCCAGAGTAATTATTCCCCCAACACTTCACTGTACCATCTGCAAGGATTGCACAGGTGTGATTTCCCCCGGCTGAGATAGAGGTTGTTGCTTCGCTATCGCCGGCGGTGGTTGCCGTGATCGTGGTGCTTCCCGCGTTGAAACCCGTCGCTGCCCCGTTATTATCTATCGTCGCTATACCGGTGAGACTGCTACTCCAGGTCACTTCATCTGCGGTCAAGGCCCGTGCGGAGTCATCGTTAAAGGTTCCCATGGCGGTGAAGGGTTGGCTCTCGCCCAAGATAATGGTCGGATTAGCCGGGGTTACGGTGATCGAGGTTAGGTTCAAAACCGCGAAGGTGGCGGTGACCGCGGTGTCTGCCATAATTGTCAGTGTGCAAGTTATCATGGTGCTGATGCAGCCCCCGCTGAAGCTGTAAGCGTATGACCCCGGGATCGGGGTCGCGGTCAGCGTAATCGCCGTGCCCTTGCGAAAGGTCTGCGAGCAAGTCGGTGGGCATGCAATTCCGGCTGGGCTGCTGCTGATAGATCCCGAGCCATCGCCAGCCTTAGTAACCGAGAGGGCGAAGTTGGGGTCTTCGACAATTAGATCAAGTGTATTCGAGCTTCCCCCGCCGGGGGGCGGATTGGTTACGGTGATTGGAAAGGAACCCGCCGTATTTATCAACGATTCGGGAACAGTTGCGGTAAGTCGCGCGGCGCTCACATACGTTGTGGTGAGCGCCTGGCCATTGAATGCGACCGCGGAACCCGCAACGAAGTTTGTTCCGTCCACGGTCAGGGTGAACCCTGCCGAATCTGCGATCACTGATACGGGAAAGATCGCACTGATTGACGGGACGGGGTTGTTCACGGTGAAGGTTACGGTACCGGACGTTCCGCCGCCGGGGGCGGGATTGAAGACGGTGACCGAAATGACACCCGCCGTCGCAACGGCTGCGGCCGGGACGGTGACCTGAAGCTGTGCGCTGCTGATAAAGACCGGGGTAAGTACGGCACTGCCGAAGTTGACGGAAGACGACGGGATGAAGTTGCTGCCATTGAGTGTCAGCGTAAACGCACCGCGTCCGGCGATAACTGAAGCAGGTGAGATTGTGGCCAGCGCAGGGACCGGATTTTCTACGGTGAAGGCCGCGGTGGTCGTGCCGCCGCGTGTCGCGACGGTTACCGTCCCAACACCCACGGGCGCGTCGGATGAAATGCTTGTCTCGATCTGCGTGGCAGTGGCCGAGGTGACCACGGCTTCAACCCCGTTGAATTTCACCGCGTTGAGAGTCGGAGCGGCGGCATCAAAGTTCTGACCGGTGATGACAACCGATGTTCCGGCCGGGCCGTGATTCGGGGTGACGCTCGTGATTACCGGCGCGGCCACCGTTGTGAACCGGCTGGAAAATGGTGTCAACGGGTTCCCGGCCGTGTCTTTGACATCCGAGGTCAGGAAAAGCGTATAGGTCGTTCCGGGCGCAAGGTTGGTCTTTGGGACGACAAAGACCACCAGCCCCTGCTCGGAGGGGCTCAAGATCGAATCAATTACGCCGCCTCCGCTGAGCGTGATGTTTGAAGCGTTCAGCGTCCGGACATCCACCGGTTCCGAGAAACGCACCCCGACGATCTCGGTCAGGTCCACACCGCTTGCACCATCCGATGGTCCGACCTGAATCACCGTAGGGGCCGTGGAATCGGCGGGGGGCGGGCCGTAGAACTCGGCCGTGTCCAGAATCCCGCTGTTGTTCTCACCGCCGGTCACAAGAATCTCACCAAAATAAAGCAGTGTGGCCGTATGGTTGGCCCGAGGGGTGAGCAGGTTCTGGGGGGTTGCGGAAAAGGTCCCGGCGGCCGGATCAAACCACTCGCCGGTGCTTAGAACGCCGGCGTCATTTAGGCCGCCTAAGAGCAGAACCTGTCCATTGGACATCAGCGTGGCGGTCTGGCCGGCGCGGGGAGTGGTCATGGCGGCCGAGAGCGGACCGAACCGCTCCGCGGCGGGGTCGAAAAGTTCAGCCGAGTTCAAATACCCCGACTCATTTCGCCCGCCGGTAATCAAGACCCGGCCATCCGGAAGTAATGTTGCCGTATGGTCCCATCGCGGTATGGGCAGTGCGTTGGGAAGAAGAGTAAACGCCCCGGCCTTGGGATCAAACGGAGGCTTAAAGAGAATGGCGCTCTGGGCGTCAAAGAGCTCGGTTGACCCTAAGGCCGCGGCGCCCTGACCGCCCGCGATCAGTACACGACCATCCAAAAGCACCGTGGCCGTGTGGCCCGATCGGGGGATCCGGACGGTGTCCGAGAGATCCGTAAAGAGGCCGGTCGCCGGATCAAACCGTTCGGCCAAGGATAGGATACCCCCGGCACCCTCCCCGGCCACGACCAGGTGGGTCTGATCCGGTAAGACGGTGGCCGTCTGCTCGGATCGGGCTTCTGTTAAGCTGCCTGTCACTGGACTAAAGAAAAGGGATAAAGGGTCAAACCGTTCAGCCGAAGACAGAAGGCTGCTGCCGTTCCGACCCCCCGTTATTAAGAAGCCCCCATCGGTCAAGACCGTGGCGGTCTGGCCGGATCGGGGCTGGTTCAGGCGGCCCAGGTTGATCACCCCGGCAATTGTTACCGTGATAAAACTATCGGGCGCGCTGTTGAGGGTGACCGTGAGGGTGTTGGTAGTCGCGAGCGTGACGGTCTGATCAATGACCGACACATTCTGGTTGAAATCCGACTTGTGAACGATTCCAATCCCGCCAATCGATACCGTGCCGGAGGAGATTCGGTTTTTGCCGTCCGGTTGGCCGTTTTCGATATGGAGCGTATAAGGTGCAGCGACATAGAAGGGAACGGTAAAAGATCGGGTATAGACGTTCGTGGCGCCGGTGGTTCGGGTAAAGGATTCGGGACCGAAAACATTGCGGGCCGGCGAAGTAGGATCCGCCCCGGCCCAAGCAAGGACGAGGACGCCGAGAAGAGATGCGACCGATAGGATAAGAAGACCTGTCTGCGGGGTGCGCCGTAACCTGAAGGACATCGCGGGTCCCTTCCCAGGCGTTCATCGTCACACTGCTTTTTCGAGTAGTCCCGACAGGGATGAATTATACAGATCGAAAAGACATTGTCAAGGAAAAATAGAAATCATACGAAATGAAATTAACCCTGTTATTGATCAATAACTTCTGCTTCGGAAGGTGCCTGTCACCTTTTAGAGCGTAACCACTTGATTGACTGAATGGGCAATTTCATCTTTTAAAAACCTTCTCTTAAGGTGGGTCCGGAATGCTTTTGATCCGAAGGCAAAAGCGCCGGAGATTCGTTGGTTGCGTTTGTCTTGCTCGGCCTGGATCTGATTTTCAACAAAGTCACGGTATCGTTTTTCACGTTCCTTGGGATAACGTCCCATGGCAAGATAGACAGGGTGACGCTTCAATAGCGGATCAATTTTCAGACCGGCATAATGTTTATAACCGCTCCACGAATAGTCCGAAGGATTAGACACGATCATGGCACGTACCGGATTGCGGGCAATGTAGCGCATGCAAATCAATGCATGATCATCTTGCTCGATGATCGTCGTCCGATACCGGTTTTCCCAGAAATGCCCTCGACGCTGATAGGTTCTGTTATACCACCTTGCATATTCGCCAAAAACCCACCCCACAGAAGCGGATAGCGGGGTGTCCCCTTGCTGGGAGAGCAACCAATGACTGTGGTTTGACATTAAGGTATAATCATAGACACAAATCCGATGAGCCTCGACCCTCTCCTGCATCAGATCAAGAAGCGTCTGGTAGTCCTCAGGTTGATGAAAATAAAACTCACGATTATTGCATCGAATGGTAATGTGAAAAAGTAGCCCATCAATCTGGATTCTTTGTGGTCGTCCCATGGGTTACTCCCATAGATGGAATTGGATGAAAGTGGCCTCTTTATTTATCAACCACTTCCGCTTCAAAAGGTGGCAGGCACCTTTCATCTGATGTACCAGCTTCCTTTGAGCATGGTCACGGTCGGAAGGCCGGGATGGTAGCCGGTGCCGAGGTCGGCGTCATACCATACTTCGGGCTGGCCGGAGCCGGCAAAGCCTTGTTGCGCAATCAAGGCCCCGAACACGTTAGGATGACCTTCCACCGAAAGACGGCCGGCCACGGACAAAATGCCTTTAAGATGAATCGCCGACAAGGTGACGGTTTCCCGGGCGGATGGATCATCCGGCCGCTCCGAAGGACTTTGGGCCTCGATCGATCGACCCGGTCCGGATTCCCGAAGAACAACATGTGCCTGAATGGAGAAGATCCCTTCCAAGTAATCGGTCGGAAGATCGATCACAGCGAGATTGTCGCCGTTCGGCGGTTTCTGATCCAAGGTATCGATGAAGACGAACCTGCGGTCATCCCCTTCACTCACCGACGTCAGCGCTTGCGCCGGGGTCATCCGGCTCGCCGGGTCTTGGAGACCGTCGCGGTACAGAAATCCCGCCGGGTCCGTCGTATAATAAACTCCCCAGATTTTTGCGAAGGCTTTGAGCGCTTCATAATCCCACGGGTCAAGACCAAAGCCAGGATCCCCATGGGTCTGGAATGGATGAAGGTATCCGTACAAGGGATCCGTGCAGCTTGAACAGCCGTCCGTTGGAGGGTTCAAAATGGACTCTCCAACAAAAAAATCAACCCAGCGGTCGCGCCGATCGGAGGGAGCATAAGGCTGACCGGTGACCGGGGCGGCCGGATCCTTCTCCGGGATCGAAGACAGCGATCCGCCCAGATCGGCATTCCCCATCACCTTCACATCTCCCCAATGGACCAGGAGAGGCGCCGGCCCATTTGACCCGGGCCCAATCTGAACCGCCGCGGTTGTCGGCGGAATGGGACTCGGAGTCAGTTCCACGCTCACGGTCCGGCTGATTCCGGATCCGGTCGTGCCGGTTGCCTCCACGGTGCCGATGGCGCCCATGGTGGTGGGACCAAAAAGCTTAAGGCTGGTGATCGTCCCCAAACCGACGAACGCCTCGCCCAGTAATTCCGGACCGCCCTGTTCGGATTCATACAGAAAGTCCGGCTTTTCGGCCGTTCCGAGAAACTGACTTTTGCCACTGCTATCGAAAAAAGAAGGGGCCCCGCGGGAATCGGCCTGACGTCTCTTTAAGAAACCGGAAGGGTCGCCCGCCGGGTCTCCGGCGGGGAACGTCCCGATCTCAGGAAACGTCTCCGGCTCCTGAAACCACTGGAGCATCAAGGCCGCGCCGGATTCGGCGATATACTGGGCCTGAACCGCGGCTTTTTGATTGGCCGCGATGCTGATCTCATCGACCGACAATCGGAACGCCGCAAACCCCATCAGCATGATGAGGAACAACAGGCCCAAGGTCACCATCAACGCCGCGCCTTTTTGTCCTCCTAAATGATCCATGGTCATTCCTATCCGTTTCTTAAGTGGACTTCGGAAGATAGCGATCGGGTCTTCTCGGGATTGCGGGGCAACGGAACGGTCAGCCGGATTCGGACCCGACGAATGTCCGCCAGGGCCGCGGCGACGCTTCCCTCCCCGTCAAGGTATTCCAGGCTCATGGAGGTCAATCCCTCGGCCACCGGATTGGCGCCCCCATCCACGGTTCGATTCAAGTTGAATCGAGCGCCGGCGGCCGGCTTGAGGGAATACCGCAACTGCTTGACGACCTGGATCGAACTTCCGGCGGGAAAGACTTTGCCCAACCCTTCGTTGATCTCCAAGGTTCCGGATCCTCCATCCCTGGCCAAAGAATGCCATTCGCAAGAGTCTGGACCGCAGATCGAAACCGTTTTGCCCTGTACAAACTTTTCTTTGTTGTTGATATACACGACGGTAAACTGCTTCCCGCCGGCCGCCGCATCCTGATCAAACCGGGCGATGGATGCATCGATATTCGCGAGGAACTGTACCTCCTGCCCGGTCGCTTTAAGCAACCCGGCTTCGTCTTTCGGGACCCCGAACCCCAGAAGCGCTAATTCCCGGCTCATGAAATCCAGCGCCGTCCGGGCCTGTTGCTGCGCCTCTGCGATGTCCTCCTGACGAACGGCCCATTGCTGTTGAAGAACTAAAAACCTCATCCCGGAGGCGGCCACCAACGTGAAGACCAATGTGGATACCATGAGCTCGATGAGCGAGGCGCCCCGCATTTCAACTCTCTTCATGGCACGACCCCCTCGGATCGAAGCGTCGCAAGCTCCAGTCGGTGGGGCCGGCCCGTTTTATCCGGCCACTCGACCGCAACATGAATCGTCAAGCAGCGCGAGCGAGGCGTACCGGGAAGGACCTCCCAGGTTCGGACAAATCCATCCAGATCCTCCCGGCCTTCGAGATCCCCCCGGACCAGCTCCGAATAGGTCATCGAAACCTTCTCCTCCATCTTGGCCTGCGCAAAACCGGTTGCCGCCGATATGCGGCGGCCGGCTTCAAGTCCCGTCTGGCCGGCCTGGGTCATGCCGATCCCGCCGATCATCCCGATGGCCAATATGACCATGCAGACGACCACCTCGATGAGCGAAGACCCGTCCTGTTTCCGAGGCCGCTTCATTTGATCTTGACCCTTCCGGTAATGGCGACCGTCATCTGCCGCTGCTCGTCCCGAGAATTCCGCAAGGTGATCGTGGTTAAATTGGTCGTGATCCCGTTCGGCTGAAAGGAGATCACCATCCCGCCGGAAGAACTCACGAGATCAATCTCTCCAAACCCCTGATGACGGTCCTGAAGATCCCTCACCCAGCCGATGGGTATCCCCGGACGGGACTGCCTTTCAATCCGATACCGATCCGTCTCCGGATCCAGAACCACGGAAACGGTCTGGCGCTCCGCCAGGGCCAACTGCCGGGCCCAACGGAGGTCCGAAACAAGGTCGCGGGCCGCGTTGTTGAGCCGAAGGTGCGGAAGCTGGGAGACAAAACTGACGGAGGCCAGTCCGGAAAGGATGACCGTAACGGCCATGACAATCATGATCTCGATGAGACTAAATCCTTGTTGTGATTTAATAACAAAGCGCATGGCCTTGCAGTACTACAAGTTCCATGCCGACCGGACGACACCCAGGGAAATGGGAAGAGAATCGGGACCGCTTTTAACCATGAAAAGGGGACGAACCGCTGAAAACAAAGGAGGAAATCAGAGGATTGGATCAGCGATTATCAATCAGCCGGGTGAGATCCGGGACCGGGCGCCGCAGTTAAAATCAGGAATGCTTATTCAGGGTGGGTGAATGCGGATTCAGGCCGGAGGTTTGTCTTCCATCTCTTTCTCGAGTTTTCGAAGCCATCGATAGGTGCGGTTTAAGACCCGTGCCGCTTCCGTTTTACTGCCGTATTCCAGAATGGCCCGCTGGGCCATGGCCCATTCGATTTTCCGAAGAAAGGAATTCATCGAACCTTCATTCTTCATGGCGCCTACAAGGGCCTGCCATTCGATGCGGTCGATCATGTCTTTAATGTTCGGGACGGCAGTCTTGTTCTTCAGCGCAATGGCCGGCGAGGGAACGGGCGATGCTTGAACTCCGCCTCGGATCTCCAACGGCAGGGATTCCGGAGTCAGGGTCGCCTGGGAGGCCGGAATCAAGGTCACGGCCCGCTCCAGCACATTCTCCAGTTCGCGGATATTGCCCGGCCAGGAATAGCCCCTCAGGCAATCCAGAACGGAGGACGGAAGGGTTTGGACATCCTTCCGAAGCCGCTTGCGGAATTTGGCCAGAAAATGCTCGGCGAGGGCCGGAATATCTTCCAGCCGCTCCCGCAAGGGCGGCAGATGAATCGGGATCACATGAAGCCGGTAATAGAGATCCTTTCGAAACGCCCCCCGTTCGATCAAGATATTCAGATCCTGATTCGTCGCGGCGATGATCCGGACATCCAGCGGGATCGGATCGTTTCCTCCCACCCGCACAATCTCGCGCTCCTGTAAGACCCGGAGGAGTTTCACCTGAACGGACGATGGAATCTCGCCGATCTCGTCCAAAAAAAGCGTGCCCCCATCGGCCCATTCAAATTTTCCGATCTTGCGGACCAGTGCGCCCGTAAACGCCCCTCGTTCATGGCCGAATAATTCGCTCTCAAGCAATCCTTCCGGCACGGCGGCGCAATTGATCGCCACGAACCGCCGGTCGCGGCGATCTCCGGTGCGGTGGATCAGCCTCGCGATCAGTTCCTTGCCCGTCCCGGTCTCACCGGTAATCAAGACCGTGGAATCGGTCGGGGCGACCTGATGCGCCAGATCCAAAACGGCCCGCATCGCGGGGCTTTCGCCCAGCGGCTTCGAGGGTGTCCCGCCCTGGGTCACCTCTTGAACTTCACGGCGGAGGTAGACGTTCTCGACCGTCAGGGCCTTGTTCTCGGAGGCATAAGCCAGAAGCCGCTGCTGGGTCGCCTTCAATTCTTGGAGGTAAGCGAACAGTAGATAGGTCATTTTCTGGATCCGCGCTTCGAGCCCGGCCGATGGGAGAGCGGATCGTTTGCGTTCCCGCCACCGGAACCGGTATCGTGAATACGGCGCCTCGTAAAACGCACCTTCCCGAAAAACGTATTCAACAGAGCCTGAACGCAACGCCCCGCCTTGAACAACACGGAGGGCCGATGCGGCCGTATCGGTTTTAGTTCGCGAACTCACGATACGAGGAACGAGCACGCGAAAAAGAGCCGGCCCGCTTGAACGCAACTGCGGCTGGAGAATCACGCCGGCCGAGGCCGCCTCGGTCGTCACATCGGCCGGAAGACGATTGCCGCTCTCAGGCGCCTCCGCGGGGGGCATGGGGCATGGAATCTCTTCATGGTCGAGCTGCACCGGCCGGAACACCGCAACGGTCCGATGCCCGCGGCTCTCCACGATTTTCAGTCCTTCGCCCTCCTCCTCAACGGCATGCCCGTCAAACTCGCTCACGATATCCCGGATGCGATACTGTAAGAATTCCTCCTCCAGGCGGGCCTCCTCGATGAAATCATAAAGCCGGACGAACCCCTCATAATTTCCCTTCAGCATGAAGTGGGTGGCCAGAAGTGGACGGAATCCCGGATCGCACTGGGAGAGAACGATCAGCTCGGTCCCGACGGGATCCCTGGCGACGGCCTGAAGCCTCATAAAGGTCGTATAGGCGCCGGCCCAGAGGCCGGAACAGAGCGCGGCGGACCGGACATCGTCAAAGGTGCGGACCATGATTTCAAAAATGGACGGGACGCGCTTCCCTTCCGCCCCGGCCGCGCGGGTAAAATAATCCACCGCGGCCTCGCAGGCGATCTCCTTTCGGCCGGACACCCGCTCGGCCGTCAGGAGGACTTCCCGCAGCACCTCTTCGGGAAGCCAGGCATGGCTGTCCATGAGAAGCGCCTGAGGATCTTTGAGCGATTCGTATCCTTCAATCCCCGAGAAAAATGTGCGGGGATCGATCTTTTGCATTTGGGAAGGATACTGACGTTGGAGATGATCGAGGAGAAGTTGCGTCAGGAAACCGGTGGCCCAGGCCGTCTGCGTCTGCATATCACCTCCCTCAAAAGAGATTCTTCAGGTCGACCCTTATTTTTTCAAGACGATGATTGAACGGGAGGCGTCCATTGCAGCACCTTGAGCGGGACCTCCGCTTTGAGCTCATCATTGGTTAAGATCTTAAATTCGTAGTCGCCCGGACGTTCAAATTTTATCATGTTGATCGTCAGGATGTGGTTGGAGCCGATCCTCTCTCCCGGCCGACCCGGGCCGAACGCGAACTCCCCGCCCAACACGAACAGCTTTTTGCCGTCGTCATCCATCAACTGGACCTCGACCTTCTTCTTTTTTCCGGCCTCGGAAATATCGGCCTCAAACCGCATCACAAGCTGCATCTGGGGATGGGTCACCGGGAACGTCTGCGCCTGGATCGAATCAAAGATCCCCATGATGTTCAGCTTGCCTTCCCGCGTGATGTTGGCCGCATCGGCCAAGACTGCGAAGGTGACTTTCAT
>CAKKOZ010000020.1 GCA_919901335.1 Nitrospiria bacterium
GCGGTCGGGGACGTGACGAGCGTCGGAACGCCCAAGGCCGGCGTCTTCGCCGAAGCGGCTTCGCGGGTCGTCGCGGCATCGATGATCGCGGACCTTCAGGGCGGCGAACAACCGCCGGCATTCGCCGGAGCCGGTTCCTGCTACATCGAGTTTGGATCCGGCCGCGTCGGGCGCGTGGATGTGGATTTCCTTTCGGGGCCGTCGCCGACGGGGAACTTCATCGAACCTTCCGCGGACCTGGTCACTGAGAAGCAGATGTTTGGATCCAGCCGCCGTGCCCGCTGGTTCGGACTGGAATAACAGGAGCCTGATCGATGCGCGTTGTTTCCTGGAATGTGAACGGGATTCGTTCGGCGATGAAAAAGGATTTTAAAGCTTCCATCGAGGTCATGGATCCGGATGTGCTCTGCCTTCAGGAAACAAAAGCTCAGGATGACCAAGTCCTTGAGGCATTAACGGGCCTGAATGGCTATCACATTTACACCAATTCGGCGGTGAAAAAAGGGTATTCAGGAACGGCCATCCTGACCCGGATGAAACCCCTGTCGGTGCGCAAGGACATCGATCGTGAAGAGCACGGCCGGGAAGGTCGCGTGATTACGTTGGAATTCGAGGACTATTTTCTGCTGAATGTCTATACGCCCAATTCAGGCAGTGAATTAAAACGGCTTGGATACCGCCAACGATGGGATGCTCATTTTCTTTCCTACCTGAAGGCTTTGGAGAAGAAGCCCCTCATCGTGTGCGGTGACTTGAATGTGGCTCATAAAGCAATTGATTTAGCGAGACCCAGGGAGAACTACAATAAAAGCGCAGGATATACGCAGGTCGAGATTGACGGGATGGACAATATAGCCCGGGCCCGTTTCATCGACACCTTCCGATACAAGAAGCCGGATGAAATTAAATATAGCTGGTGGAGTTTTCGAGCCGGCGCCCGGAAAAGAAATGTAGGATGGAGGATTGATTATGTGCTGGTTTCGCCCGGGATGGCCGGCAGGATCAAGAAGGTCGATATCTTAAATGAGGTCATGGGTTCAGACCATTGTCCGGTTTTATTGGATCTATAAAGGGGTCAAGTTGCTCGGTATCTATTTAGAGTTGACTTCTCTCTTATCTTTGGAATACAATGCCCGTGTGTCATTCATGTATGGATTGGGAAGGTCTTAAACAACCGCATCGGCTGTTTTAAAAGGCTCTGCGGTTTTTTTGTTAGACGCTTTCATTTGTACGGAAGGAGACACAACAACATTCACGGAGGAGTAGCGTCATGGCAAAAGGTACCATCAAGTGGTTCAACGCAAGCAAGGGTTTTGGATTCATCACGCAAGCGGAAGGCGGCCCGGATGTATTCGTGCATTTTTCCGCCATCACGGGTGAAGGTTACAAGTCGCTCGATGAAGGCCAGGCGGTCGAATATGAAGTGACCCAGGGTCCCAAAGGCCCGCAGGCCAGCAACGTCGTAAAAATCTAATCCGTTCGACGATTCAACGAAAAAGCCTCCCGGCCAACCGTCGGGAGGCTTTTTTATTTAATAAAAGGCGCCGGCCGCCTTTTGGAAACGCAACGCCGATTTCCTCCTTGAAATTCCATCGTCCATCTGGTATCCTGTCGGCACTTTTGGAGAGAAGATTGTGGCGACGTCCATAGCCGCTCGATTCAAGCGTGTGACATTGAAGACCGTCCCGATCTATCTGGCCCTGATCCTCCTCCTGATCTTCGCCCGACCGACGCTGGGCTGGCTTCTCGTTGGGCTGGTCTTTGTTCTGATCGGAGAGGCGCTCCGGATCTGGGCGGCGGGCCACTTAAAAAAAACAAAAGAGGTTACGACGACCGGGCCGTACGCGTATGTGAAAAACCCGCTCTATCTTGGAACGCTCTTGATTCTGATCGGCTTCTGTTTGATGGCGCGGAATCCCTATCTGTTGCTGATCGGTCTGACGTTCTTCTTCGTTTACTATGCCCCCTTCAAGAAGAAACGGGAAGGGCGACGGCTGTTCGAGCATTTCGGCCAGGCCTGGGTTGAGTATGATCGGGCCGTTCCAGACTATCTTCCAAACCTCCGCCCGTACGCGGGGCGCGGAACGGGACGGTGGGACTGGAAATGGTTTTATGAAAACAGCGAGGACGGGACGGCGCTGGCGGTCGCTCTGGGAATCATCGCGGTCGGTTTGCAGTTCTGGTTTCGTTTGTGATAGGCCTAAAAAGCAAGAGGGGGTAATGTGAAGATTCAGCGCGCCTTGATCAGCGTGTCCAATAAGGAAGGGGTGGTTGAGTTTTCGAAGGGGCTTGCGGCGATGGGAGTGGAGATCCTGTCCACCGGCGGAACGGCCCAGGCGCTGAAGGAGGCGGGTGTTCCGGTCAAGGACGTGGCCGAATTCACCGGGTTCCCGGAAATACTGGACGGCCGGGTCAAGACGCTCCATCCGAAGATCCACGGCGGGCTTCTCGCCCGGCGCGATGATCCGGCGCATCGGGCCCAGATGAAACAGCACGGTCTGGAACCGATCGACCTCGTGGCCGTCAATCTCTACCCGTTTGAGTCCACCGTGGCCAGGCCGAACTGTCGCTTCGAAGAGGCGATCGAGAATATCGACATCGGCGGCCCGGCCATGCTCCGCTCCTCGGCCAAAAATTTCGAGCATGTGACGGTCGTCGTGGATCCCCATGATTATCCGAACGTCCTGGAAGAGATTCGATCCGGCAACGGATCGGTCTCAAACGAAACGCGCCTGGCGCTGGCCAAAAAGGTTTTCCTGCATACCGCCCGCTACGACAGCGTCATTTCGACCTATCTTGAGAACCACACAAAGGATGCCGAGCGGATACGTTTTCCGAGCCTCTTCACGCTTCAGTTCGAGAAGGTCGAGGATCTCCGTTACGGGGAGAACCCGCATCAGCAGGCGGCCTTCTATCGCGAGTTCAAGCCCGCCGAGCCTTCCATCTCAACGGCCAAGCAACTCCACGGCAAGGCGATGTCATTTAATAATTTTTTGGACGCCAATGCCGGGTTGGAGCTGGTGAACGAGTTCGATGAGACGGCGGCGGTCATTATCAAGCACAATAATCCATGCGGCGTGGCGACAGGGGAGACGCTGCTGGAAGCCTACACGAAGGCCCGGGCCACCGATCCCGTCTCGGCGTTCGGCGGCGTGATCGCCTTCAACCGTCCGGTGGATGCCGAGACGGCGGAAGAGATCGCCAAGATATTCGTGGAAATCGTCATCGCCCCCGGCTTCGAGCGCAGCGCCCAGAATATTTTCAAAAAGAAAAGAGATCTGCGGCTCCTCGACGTGGGCACCGCCTTGAAAGAAAGACGGGAGCGGCAGGGTGGAATGGACATGAAGCGGGTGGTCGGGGGATTGATCCTTCAAGATCGGGACCTAGGCCGGATTGAGGATGTGAGGAAATTAAAGGTCGTCACGAAGCGCAAGCCCACGGAAGATGAATACGACGCACTGGCCTTTGCCTGGATCGTCTGCAAGCATGTCAAGTCCAACGCCATTATTTATGCGAGGCCCGGGCAGACCATTGGGATCGGCGCCGGCCAGATGAGCCGTGTGGATTCGGTGAAACTCGCGGCAATGAAGGCGCAGTCACCGCTGGCGGGGACGGTGATGGCCTCGGACGCCTTCTTTCCGTTCCGCGACGGGCTGGACGAAGCCGCCCAGGCGGGGATTACGGCCGTGATCCAACCCGGCGGCTCAATCAAGGACGACGAGGTGATCCGCGCCGCGGACGAGCACGGTCTTGCAATGATCATGACCGGCATGCGGCATTTCAGGCATTAAGTAGGGGCGCGGCATGCTGCGCCCCTACGTCATCTGTATAAACACATCTTATTTCCGCCTATGAAAATCCTGGTTATTGGAAACGGGGGTCGAGAACATGCGCTGACCTGGAAACTGGCCATGAGTCCCCGGGTGGATTCCATCTACTGCGCGCCGGGCAATCCAGGGATGACCCGGCTTGCACATTGCGTCCCAATCAAGGTGGACGATCTCGATGGGCTGTTGGCGTTTGCGAAACGCAAGGCGATTGATCTGACGGTGGTCGGACCGGAGCTGCCGCTGACGATGGGAATCGTGAATCGTTTCCAGGCGGCCGGGCTCCGAATCGTCGGGCCGTCCAAGGGCGCCGCCGAAATCGAGGCCAGCAAGGCCTTCTCAAAATCCTTCATGGAACGCCATCATATCCCCACCGCTAAAGCGCGGATTTTCGATGAACTAGAACCGGCCGTCCGGTATATTAGGGAGCACGGCGCTCCCATCGTGGTCAAGGTGGACGGGCTGGCGGCCGGCAAAGGGGTGATCATGGCGCCGAATGAGGCCGAGGCGATCCAGGCGGTTGACCTCATTCTGCGCCAAAGAGAGTTCGGTGAGGCCGGAAATCATGTTCTGCTCGAGGATCAGCTGGAAGGTGAAGAGGCGACCTTCCTTGTTTTCACGGATGGGAAGACGCTGATTCCGATGGTCACTTCCCAGGATCACAAACGGGTATTGGATCAGGATCGGGGGCCCAACACGGGCGGGATGGGCGCTTACTCGCCCGCGCCTGTTTTGACGGAGGCGCTGCAGCTTCAGGTGCTCCGTGAGATCGTCCGGCCGACGATTGACGGTCTGGCCCGGGAAGGGCGTCCGTTTCAGGGGATCTTGTATGTCGGCCTGATGCTCACTCCGGACGGTCCGAGGGTGTTGGAGTACAACGCGCGATTCGGCGATCCCGAGACGCAGGTGGTCCTGACGCGGCTCGAGACGGATCTGGTCGAGATCTTCGATGCGCTCGTGTCGGGCCGATTGGATCAAATCCAGGTCCGTTGGAGTCCGAAGGTTTCGGTCTGTGTGGTGCTGACCGCAAAAGGATACCCGGCTACCCACGAAACCGGCCGGCCGATCACGGGCATTGACCAGGCCGAATCCAAAGAGGGCGTGGCGGTCTTTCACGCCGGGACCTTCCTCCGCGATGGAGAGTTGGTAACGGCCGGAGGGCGCGTGCTCGGCGTCACGGCCGTCGGCGACGATTTTCGACAGGCCCGGGAACGGGTCTATGAGGCGGTGAGCCGGATTCAGTTTGAAGGCATGCATTGCCGGATGGACATCGGCCTAAAGGCGATCGGAAAATCGCCATGACCATGCCGGATCAACCCTCTCTTGAGCGGTATCCGGCCCGCATGCTGCGGGCCTGCACTCGGCGGTTTGCAGCCGATGTGTTGCAGCAGTCGGCTGCAATGCGCCGACTACAAGCAGACGTGTCGGCTGTATGAGTCGTCGGGTGATGTTCTCAACGCTGATGGTGTCCGTCCTTCTCCCGCCCACTTTTTTTCTCGATGCCTCTATCCGCGCCACCCTCCGGGATTTTCAGTTCCCCGTTCTCCTAGGACTCATGCAGGCTCTTACCTGGATCGGGGAGGACTGGGTCCTGATCGTGGCGGCGTTAGCCCTTTACGGAATCGGGCGGCGGCGAAAGCGGCAACGATTAAAACAGGCCGGCGCGTTGGGGCTGATCGCACTGGCGGCCTCCGCGGGGGTGGTCCAGGTGATCAAGCATCTGGCCGGACGGCCCCGCCCGGATCTGGTGGACCGGGGCATTCTCAATTGGGGTCCGTCGTTTGAACGCGGGCATGATGCGTTCCCGTCCGGGCATGCGACGTTGGCTTTCGCGCTGGCCGCCGTGCTGTCGTCCGTTTATCCTTCCGGCCGATGGATCTGGTATTCCCTTGCCGTCCTTGTGGCCTTTACGCGGATTTACATCGACGTCCATTTTGCCTCGGACGTTTTTGTCGGCGCCGTCCTGGGGCTGCTGATCGGGATCTGGGCCTCGATGTTGAAGTTGGAGCGCCTCAAGCCATGAAGCCAATGCAAGGCGGATCCAAAGGGCGGGTCGTCAAAATTGATCCGTTGCTTCCGGAACCCGGAAAGGTTCAAGAGGCGGTTCGGCGGGCGATTCAAATCGTCCGCTCCGGAGGCGTGATCGCCTTTCCAACCGAAACCTTTTACGGGTTGGGTGCGGACCCATTTAATGCGAAGGCGGTTGAGCGGCTCTTTGAGATCAAAGGGCGAGAGCCGGGCAAGCCGATCCTTCTCGTGATTGACGACATGAAACGCGCCGAAGGAATCGTCAAAACCATTTCTGAGGACGCCGGGAGACTCATCCGGAAATTCTGGCCGGGCCCCCTGACGCTTCTTTTTGAATCCACCTCTCGAGTGACGTCCGCGCTGACCGGAGGAACCGGAAAAATCGGAATCCGGATTCCGTCGCATCCGGTCGCGCTTCAACTGCTTCAGGCCGCCGGTCAAGCTCTGACAGCCACCAGCGCCAACCGTTCCGGGCAGCCTGGAGCCGCCACCGCGAACAGGGTGGAAAAAACAATCGGGCCAAAGCTTGATCTCATTTTGGACGGAGGCGCCACCCCGGGCGGGCCGGGATCCACGATTGTAGACGCCACCTTTCATCCTCCCCGGCTGATTCGCGAGGGCAAGATCCCCTTTCGCGACATCCTGAGTAGTCTCGGTTTGAGTTCCACGGAGGATCATGAATGGTAAGGTCCGGCTTGGGGTCGGGCATTCGATGCTAATACCAGTTGTATTTTGTATTGCAGACGGATATACTCTCGACACGCTCATCATCCACGATAACAATTCCTGAAACCATTTTGAAATTGAGAGGAGGTGACATATATGCGGAAAATGATCCTGTCGGCGGTGATTCTTTCGTTCCTATTCCTGCCTGTTCTATCGGGCTGTGAATCAAAACAGATGAAAGAAGAGAACGCCAAGCTGAAGCAGCAGGTGGACAGCCTGAATCAAGATAAGATGGACATGCAGGCCCAGGCGAGTCAGATGGCGGCGAAGTTGGATGAGCAGCAGAAAACGAATGCCACCCTTGAGAAAGCAAACGCGGACCTGAATGCCAAGGTTACGGAACTCCAGAAGAAGGCGTCGAAAGCGGCTGCCAAACCGGCCGCCAAAAAGAAGAGGTAGATCGGATTAGGCCGCAAAGAATGTCTCAGGTTGGAACGGTTTTAATTCATCAGAAAGAGAGGGGGTGAAAATCATGAAGCGAATGTTATCGGGTTTGATTGTGGCGGTTGCCGTTTTGTCGTTTATCAGCATGAGCTGGGCCGGGATGATCATGGGCGAGCTGACGAAGATTGACGGCTCGTTCTATGTCGTCAAGGACCAGAACGGGAAAGAACACCGAATCCATTTTAACGATTCGACCGAGAAGACCGGTGATGTGAAGGCCGGCGCTCACGTTGAGGTGGATGATTCGAACGGCCATGCCAATTCCATCAAGG
>CAKKOZ010000021.1:0-1710 GCA_919901335.1 Nitrospiria bacterium
GGCGGGAGCGGGCTGTACGAGATGGAAGGGCTGACCCTAAAGAAGGAGGTCAAACTTTCGACGCCGTTCGGGCCGCCGTCGGATGCGTTTATCACCGGAAACCTGGAAGGACGCCGCGTGGCCTTTCTGGCGCGCCACGGCCGCGGCCATCGTATCCTTCCGAGCGAGATCAATTTCCGCGCGAATATCTGGGGGATGAAAAAGCTGGGCGTCGAGCGGATCATTTCGGTCAGCGCCGTCGGAAGCATGAAGGAATCGATCGCGCCGGGGCATGTCGTGGTTCCGGACCAGTTCTACGATCACACAAAGCGTCGGATCAGTACCTTCTTCGGCGGCGGGGTGGTGGCACATGTGGCGTTTGCCGATCCGGTCTGCTCCGAGATGCGTTCGATTCTCCTCCGGGCCGGCCGGGACCGGGGGGCCGTGATCCACGACGGCGGGGTCTACTTCTGCATCGAAGGCCCGCAGTTCTCGGCGCGGGGTGAGTCGTTGATCTTCCGGCAGTGGGGCATTGACGTGATCGGGATGACCAATGTGACCGAGGCCAGGCTTGCGCGCGAGGCCGAAATCTGTTATGCTACGCTCGCTCTGGTGACGGATTATGACTGCTGGCATGGGGGCATGGAATCCGTCACGGTCGAGGCCGTGATCGAGACGTTAAAGAAAAATGTGGTCCTGTCTCAACAGATCATCCGATCGGCGATTCCCCATCTATCCGTGCCGCCGCGTTGTCCCTGCGGCTCGGCGCTCAAGAATGCCGTGATGACGCCGCCTTCTTTGATACCGAAAAAGACCCGGGAAAACCTGAAACTGATCTTAGGAGATTACCTGAAACCCAAAATGAAAAAATCGGGTAAAAAATGAGCCTGCTGGTCGTGGGAACGGTTGCGCTGGACTCGGTTAAAACGCCGTTCGGCGAAGCCAGGGACGTCCTGGGCGGCTCGGCCACCTATTTCGCGACGGCCGCCAGTTATTTTACGAAAGTCCAGTTGGTTGCCGTGGTCGGCCGGGATTTTCCGGAGGAGCATCTCCGGTTTCTTCAGTCGAGGCAGATTGACCTGGCCGGGCTTCAGACCCTCGATGGGAAAACATTCCGGTGGCGGGGCGAATACGGCTTTCAGCTCAACGAAGCGCATACGCTGGAGACCCAGCTGAACGTGCTCCAGTCCTTCAAGCCCGTTCTTCCCCCGTCGTATCAAACCTCCGAGATGGTCTTTCTCGGGAACATTGATCCGGTGCTTCAGCAGGAGGTGCTGCGCCAGGTGAAGCGCCCCCGGCTGGTGGCCTGCGACACGATGAACTTCTGGATCGAAGGAAAACGGGACGATTTGAAACAGACGCTCGCGTTGGTGGATATCGTGATCATCAACGACGGCGAGGCCCGCGAGCTGGCGGGGGAGGCGAATCTGGTCAAGGCCGCGAAAATGATTTTGTCGAACGGTCCGAAGACCCTGATCATCAAGCGCGGCGAATACGGGGTGTTGATGTTCAATGAAAAGACGGTCTTCGCGGCGCCGGCCTATCCTTTGGAGGTCGTCTTTGACCCGACCGGCGCCGGGGACAGTTTTGCCGGCGGTTTTATGGGCTATCTGACGCAACGCGGCGACCTGAGCGAGGCCGGCATCCGCCAGGCCGTGATCTTCGGGAGCGTGATGGCCTCCTTCAACGTCGAGTCTTTCAGCCTGGACCGTCTCCGCGAATTGACGATGC
>CAKKOZ010000021.1:1810-3610 GCA_919901335.1 Nitrospiria bacterium
ACTCATCCATGCACAGGATTCATTTTCAAGTTCGATCGCTCGTGGCGCTCTTCATCCTGGTCGGATTCTTTCTGCCCGGATGTTCCACGATGTCCAAGGCCCAGAGGGGAAAAAACGCGCAGGCCCATTACAAGCTGGGCATTTCCTACCTGAACGACAACCAGACGCAGATGGCCTTCATCGAATTTCAGAAGGCGATTGAGATCAACCCGAAGGACAAAGAGTCCCATTACGGCATCGGCCATATTTATTTTAGTCAGGGCAAGTACGCGGAGGCCGGGGAGGCCTTCAAAAAGGCGGTCCGGGTTGACCCGGATTTTTCCGAGGCGCATAACTATCTCGGAATGGTCTACGAGCGGATGTCCGAGAAGGACAAGGCGATCGCGGAATACAAAAAGGCCGTCGAGAATCCCCAGTATGTAACGCCGCATTTCGCCCGCAAGAATCTCGGCATGCTTTATCTGAACGCCAATGACTTCAAAAAGGCCATCCGGGAATTCCAGGAGGCGATCCAGGTGGCGTCGGATTATGCGCTGGCCTACAACGGCCTCGGGCAGGCCTACTATAAGGACGGGCAATACACGGAAGCCGCAGAGGCCTTCGGCGGCGCGCTGAAGATCATTCCGGATTATCCCGAGGCGCATTTCTATTTGGGATTCGTCTATCTAAAAAGAGGAGAGAAGAGTTTGGCCTCCAATGAATGGAACCGGGTGATGGAACTTGTTCCGAGTAGCCCATTAGCAGATAGGGTAAAAAAATCTTTATTATATCTGAAAGTGAATCTGGGCATGACGGCTGATGAGATAAGGAAGATAATCGGGGAGCCTGATACGGAGAACAGAAGCGTTGGTTCGTTTGGAGTCCACGAACAGTGGGTTTATGGGCCCATGAATGATTCTTTGTATTTGTATTTCGAGAACGGGAAATTCACAGGGTTCCAAGAGGGAACAACAAGGTAAAATTTTGTTTTTCTTTTTTTGAGGTACAAAAGACCAGGGAATAATTAAGCGATAAGGATTGGATGGAAACCATCGGGGAATATCTGAAAAGAATCCGAGAAGAACGGGGGCTGCCCATCCAGCAGGTGGCGGACAAGACCCGGATCAGTCCGACCTATATTGAGGCGCTGGAAGAGAACCGGCTTGAAAAATTTCCGGGCGAGGTGTTCGCCCGGGGATTCGTGCGGGTGTACGGGCGCTGCCTGGGTCTGGATGACCCGGATACGATGGCGCGTTTTACCCAGTCAGCCCAGCCCTTCTTTCGAGAACGGGATGAGAAAAAACGGTTCTCAGCGCAATCGGCCGAGCACGAGAAGATCCGGAGGGAACGCCGGGGCCGCATCATGCAGGTGGCAATTGTGGCCGTGCTGGGCCTGACCATCCTGACGGTGTACGTTATCAACAGCAGGCATTCGCAGGGCACGGAGGAGGCCGCCGGTCCGATTCCCAATCCGCCGTCCGCGCCGGCATCGGGGACCGTGATTTCGGTGGAGCCGTATCCGGAACTGATGGAGCCGGCCGTAAACAAACCCGCGCTGAAAGAGGCCGGGCCGGCCAAACCGGCCCATACCCCGCCGTCTCCGGTCGAGGGACTGACCTTGGTTATCGAGGCGGTGGAGTCGAGCTGGGTTTCGGCCAAGATTGACGGCGGTGAAACCAAAGAGGTATTCCTGGAGCCCGGCAAGGAGGTCACCTGGAAGGCGTCGGATCATTTCCTGGTCAATTTCGGAAACGCCGGCGGGGTGAAGGTGCGGTTCAACGGCAAATCGCTTCCGCCCTTCGGCCCGAAAGGCGCCGTCGT
>CAKKOZ010000022.1 GCA_919901335.1 Nitrospiria bacterium
GATAGGAGTAACAGAATGAGGTTTGAAGATATGGGGCTTGCCCCGGAAATTCTACGCGCCGTCAAGGCGAAAAATTATGAAACCCCGACCCCGATCCAGGAACAGGCCATCCCGGCCGTTCTGGCAGGGAAGGACGTGATCGGCTGCGCCCAGACCGGAACCGGCAAGACGGCCGGCTTCACGCTGCCGATCCTTCACAAACTGCGTGAGGGCCATTCGCCGTCGCTTCGCGTGTTGGTGCTCGTTCCCACGCGCGAGCTGGCGGCACAGGTGCATGAAAGCATCCGGACCTACGGCCGTTACCTGCGGCTTCGAACCGGCGTCGTCTTCGGCGGCGTGAATCTTGAGCGGCAGAGGTCGACGCTCCGTCAAGGGGTGGATATCCTCGTGGCGACCCCCGGGCGGTTGCTGGATCATATGCGACAGGGGAATGTGAGTTACAAAAACCTCGAAGTTCTGGTGATCGACGAGGCCGACCGGATGCTCGATATGGGATTCATCCCGGACGTCCGGATGATCATCAAACATCTTCCGAATCAGCGTCAGACGCTCTTCTTCTCGGCCACCATGGCGGGGGAGATCCAGAAGCTGGCCCATGAAATCTTGAAGCAGCCGGTCGTGATTCAGATCGCGCGGCAGGGGTTGCCGGCCAGCGGCATCCGTCAGGTGGTCTACCCGGTGGATACCTCCCGCAAGCGGGACCTTCTGCTCCATCTGATCGAAAAGGAGAAGATGGACCAGGTGCTTGTCTTCACGCGCACGAAGCACCGCGCGGATCATCTCGCGCGTCAGCTGGAGGGAAAAGGAAAGCGGGTGGCGGCCCTTCACAGCAACAAGAGCCAGGGGGCGCGGACCCGCACACTGGAGGACTTCCGGAGAGGATCCATCCAGGTACTGGTCGCGACGAACATCGCCGCGCGCGGACTGGATGTCAAGGGGATTTCTCACGTGGTGAACTACGAGTTTCCGGACTCACCGGAGGACTATGTCCACCGGGTCGGGCGAACCGCCCGGGCCGAAGCGACCGGTGACGCGATTTCGTTGATGTCCCCGAACGAACGGGGCAACCTTCGTGATATCGAGCGGTTGATCGGCTCGAAGATTCCCCAGGTGACGATCACCGAATTCAAGAGCCACGGGACTGTTCAGGAAGAACCGTCGCGGCGGCCGTTCCGTCCGCGGCAACAAAACGGGGGCGGTCCAAATAAATGGCGGCG